>JBEVGQ010000185.1:0-6479 GCA_040511655.1 Aeromicrobium sp.
TCTCGAGACGGTGGTCGGCGGCGACGGCGATCGTCATGCCGCTCTCGGTGCACTGGTAGCCCAGCGCCACGCGACCGTCAGCGACGTTGCCCCAGTTGCTCTGCGGCTTGAGCACGCGGTGACGCATCTGGCCAGCCTTGCGGGGGTCGACGCCCTCGCCCATCGCCTTCGACCGGACGTGGTACTCGTCCTCGCCGTCCTGACGGTTGAGGATCTGCGACGAGATCGCGATCGGCGCGTAGTCGTCGAGCATCGTGACCTCGAAGGTCAGCACCGCGAGGTGGCGCTGCGTGAACGAGACCATGCGGCGCGAGCGGACGCGGACCCGCTTGCCGCCGGGCGTCCGCCACAGGATGTCGCGCGACATGACACCGGTGCGGAAGTCGAGCCGGCGCTCGTACTCCATGAGGTCGGCGATCGGCAGCAGCAGCGGCTCGTCGTCGACGTACAGGCGGATGACCTTGGCGTCGGGTGCGTTGACGATCGTCTGCCCGACGCGCGCGAAGCCGAACGCCTCTTCGGCGTGCTGGATCGGCCACGTCTCGTGGAAGCCGTTGACGAACGTGCCGTGCGTGAACGAGTCACGTCCCTCGTCGACGTTGCCGCGCAGGCCGAGGTAGCCGTTTCCGACGCTGAACAGCGTCTCGGTGGTGCCGAGGTCGTCGTTGTCGATGTGCTTCTCGACCAGGGCCCACTCGTCGACGGGGTAGCGAGAACGGTCGAGGAAGTCGTGCACCTGAGGGGCGATGTGCGAGGGGCTCATGCCTCGCCGCCCTTCGCGTCCGCCACCAGCTCGTCGAGGTCGGCGACGACGACGTCGGCGCCGTGCTCGGTGAGCTGGTCGGCCCCCACGCCACGGTCGACGCCGACCACCAGGCCGAAGTCGCCGGCCCGTCCGGCCTGGACGCCCGACAGCGCGTCCTCGAACACGACGGCCCGCTCCTTCGGCACGCCCAGGTCGTCGGCCGCGGCCAGGAACGTGTCGGGTGCCGGCTTGCCGGGCAGTCCGCGCTCACCGGCCTCCTTGCCGCTCACGATGACCGGGAAGTGCCGGATCATGCCCGCGGCCGTCAGGACGGCGGCGGCATTGCGCGAGCTCGACACGATCGCCAGCTTGGTGCCGCGCGCCTCAAGGGCTTCGACGAGGGCCACCGATCCGGGGTACGGCGCGACCCCCTCGGTCTGGAGGATCTGCTCGAAGTCGTCGTTCTTGCGGTTGCCCAGACCGGCGACCGTCTCGGCCGTGGCCGGGTCGGACGCGTCCCCCTCGGGCAGCTCGATGTCGCGCGACGCCAAGAACGAGCGCACCCCGTCGTAGCGGGGCTTTCCGTCGACGTACGTGAAGTAGTCGGCGTCCGTGTAGGGCTCGCTGACACCCCGATCACGCAGGAAGTCGTTGAACATCTGCGCCCATGCGCGCATGTGCACCTCGGCCGTCGGCGTGATGACGCCGTCGAGGTCGAAGAGGGCAGCGTCGTAGTCGTTCCAGTCCACCCCCAGAGCGTACGCAGGTCGGGTGTCCGGGAGGTAACGCATGGAGTGCGGGTCGCGACACAGTCGGAGAACGCCCCTCGTGACGGATTGGCGCAATTAAATGGGACATATTGTCCAAAACGACCATGTCGGGGCCACGTGTGATGAATACTCTCCTCCTACAACACACGGGCCTAGGCCCAACCTTCAAGGAGAACAATGCGCACATCCATTCTTTCCCGGTCGGTCGTCGCTGTCGCGACCCTGGCCATCGGTTCGGTCGCCCTCGGTGCCGTCCCCGCCAATGCAGCCACGCCGAACGGCGTCACCCGTGACCAGGTGCTGACCGCAGCCAGCGGCGTCCGGGCTGCCGACGCAAGCAAGACCGCGGTGTCGGCAGCAACCGCGAGGGCCTTGCGCGCGATTGTCTACAAGACGTGCGACGTGCTGGACGACAACAGCGAGGGCGCATACGTGTCCAGCGTCCGTGCGATGTCGGCCGGTGGCGCTGCCGACGGCCTGCTGATCAGCGCGCGAGTCGATCGCGGAATCGGCGCCAGCCAGGAGTGCACCTTCGCGGCAATCGCCACCACAGACGCGTCGTCGACCCTCACGGGCGGCGTGACCGTCAAGGGTACGAAGGTCGAGGTGGTCAACGGTCAGGCGGACGTTGAGACGCCCGTCAGCCAGACGACGGCTCTGTCGGGTGACGTGTTCACCAGCCCCATCATCAACAACGCGGGCACCAGCTTTGACAACCCCACCCTGACCGATGCGTCGGCATCGGCGGCTGGCAACGTCACCAAGACGGCCAACGTCACCAAGCGCGTCGCCGACAAGAAGACCAAGTCCGAGAAGGCCAAGGCGAAGGCTAAGTACGCCAAGAAGATCAAGTCGGTCAAGAAGTCGTACGCCAAGGCGCTCGACAAGGCCGGCAAGAGCAAGAGCAAGAAGACCGCCGCCAAGAAGGCCTACAAGACCAAGCGTGCCGCCGCCAAGGCCAGCTACAAGTACGCGATCGCCGGCTACAAGCTCGTCACGAAGAAGAACCAGGTCATTTCCGTCCAGGCATTCTCCATCGCCACTCCCGCGCAGCAGTAGAACATCCCGAACAGCGGGTAGTACCCCGAACCATCTCGATCCCGTCCGGAGCCTTCGCGCTCCGGGCGGGATCGCTGCGTTATGTCTCGCGAGGTCGGGAGGGGACCTCTCTCGAGTCGAAACAAGTCGAGATTTCAGGGACCGGCAGAGTCGTACGATCACGAGCCGATCACGGATGCGGATGGATTCGCGACATATCGGTTCCGTCGCGCGGGCCGAGAAGGCGCCCGCATCCGCGATCCGGCGCATTGTGGCAGACCTGATCAGTATCGACACAAGCGTGGGCAACCTGCTCAACCGCGCCGCGGGAGGCTGGCGAGAAGTCCGCCGCCAGGCGTGTCAAGGCGTTCTCCATCACCACCACGCCGATCCCGTCCGGGCCATAGGTCCTAGTCATTCGGGATGAAGTGGGGTCGTATCCCCACGCACGGCTGCGTCCGGGGCGCATGCTGACGGCCTGGGTCATTCGACCTTGCGCAGCCCGAGGAGAACCGACCTATGCGAACGCCCATCCTGACCCGCGCGGCGATCGCCGTGGCGACCGTCGGCCTCGGGTCGGTCGCCCTTGCCGCGGGCCCGGCCACCGCAGCCACGTCGCACGGCATCACCCGCGACATGGTGCTGACTGCCGCCGCCGGAGTGCGAGCTGACGGAGACTTCCCGTTCTCTGACGCGACCACCGCGGCCGTGGGCGCTCTCGTGTCACGATCGTGCGACCTCACCGGCGCCGCTGGCGTGCAGAACTTCGCCGAGACCATCGACACACGCGGCAGCGTCGACGCGTTGATCGTCGTCAGCCGGTTCATCGCCGACGAGAACACGCACGACTGCACCTTCGTGGCGATCGCCTCGTCCGACGCTTCTCTGAGCCTGAGCGGCGACCTGGCGGTGACCGACTTCGGCACCGACGAGGGTGCGACCCCGTACCAGCTGTCGGGCGACGTGATGGTCAGCAAGGCCGTCACGACCGCTGCCGGCGGCTTCGACACCGGGTTCACGGCCGTCGGTGCGACGGTCGGGTCGACCAAGGTCCTCGAGACCTTCAAGGTGCCCGACAAGAAGACGAAGTCCGACAAGGCCCTCGCCCGCACGAAGTACGACACGCGAGTGACGAACGCCAAGCGCGCCTACGGCAAGGCCCTCGAGAAGGCCGACACCAAGGCCGAGAAGAGGGCGGCCAAGCAGGCCTACTCCGCACGCAAGGCCGTCGCGAAGAAGAAGTTCAAGTACGCCGTCGCGAGCTACAAGTTCGCGAAGGTGCGGACGACGCGGAAGGTCCTCCACCCGTTCTCCGTCAAGGTCGCCCCTCAGCTCGGCTGACCTGCTCGTCCCCACGGCCGTCATCTCTCGAAGGAACTCGCATGCGCACATCCCTGTTGGCCCGGTCGGTCGTCTCGATCGCCTCCCTCGCGATCGTCTCGGTCGCCCTCGCTGCCGCTCCCGCCACCGCGTCCGCGCCGTCCGGCGTCACCCGGGACCTGGTGCTGGCAGCAGCCCAGAACGCCCGCGCCGACACCGGGTCCAACCCCGAGGCGCGCGTGCTTGCCGACAAGGTCTGCACCCCGCTGGCCGGCGAGGTGCAGGGGTTCACAGGCTTCCGTGCCGTCGCAGATCCGGACATGGTGGACGGCATCCTGATCCAGGCCGAGTACAGCGACGCAGACTCGATGACCCGCGCCTGCACCTTCGCGGCCGTCGTCACGGCCTCGCGGTACGACACGCTGTCGGGGACCATCATGATGTCCGGCAGCCCGGCCGACATCCAGCTGCCCAGCGACGACACCGAAATCCATGCGTCGAGTCGGCTGGACACCTACGCGGCACCTCTGTCGGGTGACGTCTCGATCATCGGGCCGCTGGCGGGCTACCCGCGCCTCAACGTCATCGCCGAAGGCACCGTGATCAAGACGACGACCTCGACGACCACCACGAGTCGCACGATCACGCCCAAGACGACGCAGCAGAAGAAGGCCGCCAAGCAAGCCCGCAACGGCGCCGTGTCGTCGGCCAAGAAGGCGTACGCGAAGGCCCTCAAGAAGGCCGGTTCGAGCGCGACGAAGAGGGCCGCCGCCAAGCAGGACTTCACCGCGAGGAAGAAGTCGGCCAACGCCACGTATCGGGCAGCGCGCGCCGGCACGCTCACGATCGGCACGACGACGACCGCGACGACGACCCCCTCGCCGTTCACCGTCGAGATCTTCGGCGGATGTCTCGCGGGCTCCAACGCGAGGTGCTGACTCTCTGACCTCTTGGCCATGCGCAATCGATCGATATCGGTTCCGTCCGCGCCGCAACCGGGCCATGATGGACCCACCGCGTGATCGCATCATCAGGAGGGACGTGGTGAAGCCGTGACATCTCGTGACGACGTGCTCGCTGCCGCCGGCGTCCTGCGCACGACCGATCCGTCCGCGCAGGCTGAGAGGGCGCTCGACTCCGCCATCCGGCGCATCGTCGCCGACGTCATCAGCGTCGACACGTCAGCGGGCGATCTGCTCGACTGCATCGCCTACCCGACGGCCACGGACGGGACGATCGACGGGGTCATGATCGACGCGACGACGTACGCGTACGCCAGCGGCGTCACCCGCACCCGCAGCGTCATCGCCCTGGTGCCCACCGACGAGACCGCGAGCCTCCGCGGCTCGATCGAGCTGCACGCGTCCGGCGCAACGCTGCACACCTCTCGTCTGAGCGGCGGTCTCTTCGTGTCGCCGGCGATCGACACCACGGACGCCGGCCCCCTCGCGGTCATGGTCACCGACGACGTCACCGAACCGCCTGCTGCCCAGCCGGCGCCCGCTGCGCCGGTTCCGCGCACGGCCGGCGAGAAGGCCGCCGCGAAGAAGGCCCACGACGCGGCACTGAAGAAGGCCCGCAAGAAGTACGCGAAGGCCAAGAAGAAGGCGGGCACGAGCAAGCGCAAGAAGACCTCCGCCAAGAAGAAGTACGCCCGCAGCCGTGCCGCTGCCAAGGCCCGGTACCGCGCGGCGGTCGCGGACGTGGCACCGCCGGCTACGAGTGTCCCGACAGACCAGCGCGTCTTCCGCCCCGCGATCTCGACCGACACCGGATGGGCCGCCGTCGCCTGAGGCGAGTGCGCCCCCCGCGTCACTAGGCTGTGCGCATGCCTCTCGGAGCGGACAGCGAAGTCGGACGCCTGCGCACGGTCATGCTGCACCGTCCCGGCCCAGAGCTCGGACGCCTGACGCCGCGCAACAACGACCAGCTGTTGTTCGACGGCATCCCGTGGCTCGGACGCGCACAGGAGGAGCACGACGCCTTCGCACAGGCGCTGCGCGACCACGACGTCGAGGTGCTCTACCTCACCGACCTGCTGACGCAGACCCTCGCGATCGAGGCGGCTCGCGACGAGATCATCGCGAGCACCCTCAAGGGCCTGTTCGTCGGGCCGAGCCTTCAGTCGCTGATCGGCGCCAAGCTGGCCGACGCCGACCCGTCCCAGCTGGCCGAGACGCTCATGGCAGGCCTGCGCAACGACGAGATCCGCCTCGACGGCAGCGTCGCCCACCACCTCATGCAGCCCGAGGACTTCCTCATCAACCCGTTGCCCAACCTGCTGTTCACCCGCGACTCGTCGGTGTGGCTGCGCGACCGCGTCGCCGTGACGAGCCTCGCGATGCCCGCGCGCGTGCGCGAGACCCAGCTGACGGGCCTGATCTACCGGCACCACGAGCGGTTCGCCGGCACCCCCATCGTCCACGGGCCGCACCTGGAGCACCTCGAGGGCGGCGACGTGCTCGAGCTCTCGCCCGGCGTCATCGCCGTCGGCATCGGCGAGCGCACCACCCCGGCCGGGCTCGAGCGGTTCGCCCAGCAGGTGCTGGCCGACGACCTCGCGCACACCGTGCTGGCCGTGCCGATCGCCCAGGAGCGGGCCACGA
>JBEVGQ010000186.1:0-9315 GCA_040511655.1 Aeromicrobium sp.
GGACGCCGCCCGTGCCCGCTCGAGAAGGAGCTGCTCGCCCACTGACCATCCCGTCTTGAACATGTTCAACTCTTGCCGTACGGTCGAACCAAGAGTTGAACACGTTCAAGAATGGAGTCGTCATGAACTACACCGTCGCTGCCTACGCCACCTACCTCCTCACCGCCGTGCCCATCACGATCTGGGTCGCCTCGACGCTGGCGAGCAACGGCCGGGTGTTCCTGCGCGACGTCTTCCACCACGAGGACGGGCTCGCCGACGCCGTCAACCGGCTGCTGGTCGTCGGGTTCTACCTGGTCAACCTCGGCTTCGTGATGCTGTACCTGCGCGGCGGCGGTCAGGTCGCCGACCTCACCGAGCTGCTCGAGACCGTCAGCGTCAAGATCGGCGTCGTGATGCTCGTGCTGGGCGTCATCCACTTCGGCAACGTCATGGTGTTCTCGTCGATGCGGCGCCGTGGGCGCGTCGAGGCCGATCGTGCCCGTCAGGCCGCCGCCTGGGCCTACCAGCAGTACCCGGCGCAGCCCCAGCGCTGACGACCGATGGCTAGATTGAGCATCGTGACCGACAACCCGCGTCCCGCGTCCAGGCCCGAGCGCTCGGCGAAGGCCGAGCAGACCCGCCAGACGATCATCGACGCGGCCATGCGGCTCTTCCGCACCCATGGCTACGACAAGGCCACGATGCGGGCGATCGCCGACGAGGCGGGGGTCTCGATCGGCAACGCCTACTACTACTTCTCCTCCAAGGAACACCTGATCCAGGCGTACTACGACGGCATCAACGCCGAGCACGCCGAACGGGCCGCCGCGACGCTGGCGACGGCCACCACGTTCGCCGATCGCCTCACCGGTGTCCTGCTGGCCTGGGTCGACGTGGCCGAGCCGTACCACGAGTTCGCCGGCAAGTTCTTCAAGAACGCCGCCGAGCCCAGCAGCCCGCTGTCGCCCTTCAGCGCCGACTCCGAGGCGACACGCGTGGCCGCGATCGACCTGCACCGCCAGGTGATCGACGGGTCCGACATCAAGCTGGCCAAGGCTCTGCGAGCCGAGCTGCCCGAGCTGCTGTGGCTGCTCCAGATGGGCGTCGTGCTGTTCTGGGTGCACGACACCAGCGACGGCCAGCGGCGCACCCGTCAGCTGGTCGAGCAGGCCGTTCCTGTCGTCGACCGCGCGCTGCGGCTCACGCGCATCCCCGGCGTGCGCGGGCTCGTCGACGACGTCGTCGGGCTCGTCCGCACCATCAAGCCCACCGCCGGTTGAGGTGCGAGGCCGCCCGCGGCCGAGCCTCGAAACCACCACACCGCCGGTTGAGGTGCGAGGCCGCCCGCGGCCGAGCCTCGAAACCACCCGACCCTGATCACCCACCAGGTTTCGAGGCTCGCTCGCAGAGCTCGCTCACACCTCAACCAGCGGAGGGGGGCAGAGCTCGCTCGCACCTCGGCCAGCGATGGGTCAGCGCAGAGCGACCACCACGACGCCGGCACCGACCGCCACGATCAGCACGCCCAGCACGGTGGCGACCAGGGCCGGGCCCGCGAAGCCCGGCAGCGGACGACCCGTGCGGATCGCCCGCTCGACCTCCTGCCAGCGCCGCCACGACAGGCCGATCGCCAGCGCCGCCGCGACGAGCAGCACCAACGACGCCGCCACCTTGACCCATGCGTCGAGGGCGACGGCCGGCGCGTGCACCGCGACGGCGCCCGCCAGCAGGGCCAGGGCCGTGCGCACCCACGCCAGGAACGTCCGCTCGTTGGCGAGCGTGAACCGGGCGTCGGGCTCCTCGCCCTCGCCGAAGACCCGGCGCGGGAACCGCGAGTCGGTCATGCCGCGACCGCGTGGCGGTCGCACATCTGCTCGTCGGCCAGGCACGAGTCGCACCGGACCATCTGTCGCACGCACGCGACGTCGCCGCAGTCGGCGACGTGGTTGGTCGCGTCGCCGCACCGGTCGCACGACCCGACCAGGGCCGGATGGTCGGAGAAGTCCATCGTGATGCGGTCGTCGAAGACGTACAGCGATCCCTTCCAGAGGCCGTCGTCGCCGTACGCCTCGCCGTACGTCGCGATGCCGCCGTCGAGCTGGTAGACCTCCTGGAACCCGCGGCTCTTCATGAGCGGGGTCAGCACCTCGCAGCGGATGCCACCCGTGCAGTACGTGACGACGGGCTTGTCCTTGAGGTGGTCGTAGACGCCGCTGTCGAGCGCGGCGACGAACTCACGCGTCGTCTCGACAGCAGGACGCACGGCTCCCTCGAAGTGGCCGATCGCCGACTCGATCTGGTTGCGCCCGTCGAAGAAGACGACGTCCTTGGCCTCGACCAGCTCGTGGAGCTGGGCCGGCGTCAGGTGCGTCCCGCCGTCGACGACCCCGTGCTCGTCGACCTGCAGCTCGTGGGGAGCGCCGAAGGTCACCAGCTCGTCGCGCACCCGGACGCTGAGCCGCGGGAAGTCGGCGGTGGTGCCGTCGTCGCGGGCGCGGCCCTCGCTCCACTTGAAGTCGATGTCCTTGAACGCCGGGTAGGAGCGCGTGCCCTTGACGTACTTCTTGAGGGCGACGACGTCGCCGCCGAGGGTCGCGTTGATGCCGTCCTTCGAGACGATGATGCGCCCTCGGATGCCCAGCGAGTCGCACAGCGTGTGCTGCCACAGGCGGATCGCGTCGGGGTCGGCCAGCGGTGCGAAGCCGTAGAAGAGAAGAACCTTGGGGGTCGCCACGAGACAAGCGTAGGCGCTGCGAGACGGGGCTAGCCTGCGGCGCGGACGTCCCAGGTGGTGCGCTCGTCGCTGTCCCACCGGCGTCCGCAGCGGATCGTGCCGATCAGCTCCCTCGGACGCTCGGCCAGCACCGTCAGCGCCGCCGAGAGCTCGTCGCGGCCGAGGCGACGGGCGAGCGTCACGTGCGGAGTCCACAGGCCTGGCTGCGTCGTGTCCGGTCGACCCGGCATCCCGCTCAGCGCGGAGTGCACGGCAGCGTGCGTGGCCAGCAGCTGCGACGTCGGGACGACGGCACGCGACAGCACCGACGTCCGTCCGCCGAAGACCAGCGGGCCGCCGAGCCGCAGGGGCAGCCCGGCGCCGTAGTCGACGTTCTCGAGTGCCCGCTCGGCCGCAGCATCGATGCGGTCGGCGACCCCCAGCGTCACGTGCGGGGCGTTGGAAGCGCCGGCGTGCCGTGCCTGGCTCGGCAGGTCGGCCGCGAGCAGCAGCTGCCACTCCTCGCGGACCTGGCCGTCGAGGACCGGGTCCAGCACCAGCTCGACCGACTGCACCATGCGTCTATCGTCGTGCACATGAGCGAGCTGCACGATCTGGACGCCACCGACCAGGCCCGGCTGCTGCGCGACCGCGAGGTGTCGTCCGTCGAGCTGGTCAACCACCACCTCGACCGCATCGACCGTCATGGCGAGGCGCTCGGCGCCTTCATCACCGTCACGGCAGATCGCGCGCGCGAGCAGGCTGCCGCCGCGGACGCCAAGATCGCCGGCGGACGTGCGAGCGCCTTCACCGGGGTGCCCACGGCGATCAAGGACCTCACCCTCACCGCCGACGTCCGCACGACGATGGGTTCGGCCACCATGCGCGACCACGTGCCGGCCGTCGATGCCTACGTCGTGAGGCTGATGCAGGGCGCCGGGTTCATCAGCCTCGGCAAGACCAACACCCCCGAGTTCGGCCTGTCGTCGTACACCGACAACGACCTGGTCGGGCCCGCGCGGACCCCCTGGGACCTCAACCGCAACGCCGGCGGCTCCAGCGGCGGCGCGGCGGCGGCCGTGGCCTCCGGTCTCGTGCCGGTCGCGCAGGGCAGCGACGGCGGAGGCTCCATCCGCATCCCCGCCAGCTCGTGCGGCATCTTCGGGTTCAAGCCGAGCCGCGGACGGGTCAGCGTCGGTCCGTCCGGCTCCGACTGGAGCGGCCTGGCGGTCGACGGTCCGCTCAGCCGCACCGTGCGCGATGCCGCGGCACTGCTCGACGTGCTCGCCCATCCGATGCCGGGCGACCTGCGTCCCCTCCCCGACCCCGGCGTCGCCTTCGCCGAGTGGGCTCGCAGGACGCCCGGACGGCTGCGCATCGCCCGCTGGTCAGGCACCCACCTCGACGGCATCGAGCCGGGCCCGGACGCCGTCGACGCCTGGGAGCACGCCAGCCGGCTGCTCGAGTCGCTGGGTCACGAGGTCGTCGACGTCGCCAACCCGTTCCCGTCGGCGCTCGAGCCGCAGTTCAACGTCATCTGGTCGAGCGGCATCGCCGGGGCACCGATCCCACCCGAGGCCGATCCGGCCCTTCGGGCCAACACCCGGTACTGGCGCGAGCGAGGAAGCCGTGCGACGGCCGTCGAGCTGGCCCGGGCGATGCAGTTCGTCGAGGCGACGACGCGCGAGGTCGTCACCTCTCTGCAGCCGTACGACGCGATGCTGACGCCGACCCTGGCGCTGCCGCCGCAGCCGGTCGGATGGTTCAACGAGTCGGGCGATCCCCTCGAGGACCACCACCGCGAGCTGCTCTACACGCCGTACACCGCGCTCTACAACATGAGCGGCCAGCCGGCCGCGAGCCTGCCGCTGCACTGGACCGCAGACGGGCTGCCCGTCGGCGTCATGCTCGCCGGGCTGCCCGGCGAGGACGGCCCGTTGTTCAGCCTCTGCGCCCAGGTCGAGGCTGCGGCGCCCTGGCACCACCACCGTCCGCCGCCCCCGACATGAGGGGTGCGCTGGCGTCCAGCGCGGCGGCGTCCGTGGACGTCAGCGCACCGCTCGGGGTCAGAGCCCGGCGGGGAGGTGCTCGCGCACGCGGTTGATGTCGTCCTCGGACGGGACCGCGTCGGTCACGCGCATGATGCTGGTGCCGATGTCGGCCGAGCCGATCGGCACCTCGCCCGACGACGTCAGCTCGGCCACGACCGCCGCCACCTCGTCATCGGTCAGGCGGCGACGCAGCAGCGCCAGCAGCGGCACGTAGTCCTGCTCGGGGACGCCTTGGGGATACCCCTCGCGCAGCCAGCCGACGATGGCCTCGACGAACGACGGCTTGCTCATTTCGCCTCCGCCCCCAGGATGTACCAGCCCGTGTGGTGACCGATGAAGTCGCGCGCCACGAACAGCACGCCCGTCACGATCGCCACCGCCACGAGCGCGAAGCACACGTACGCGACCGCCGTCAGCAGCGGGCGGCGGTCGCCGGCCAGGTGCTGGCCGTCGATCGTCCCGGAGCCCACCGCCTGCGTCCGCACGCCGAGCGCGAAGAGGGCCGGCAGACCCGCGCCCGCGACGATCCCGAAGACGAGCACCTTGACCAGGGCTCCCACGTTCAGCCAACCGTCCATCGCCCGCTCCTCAGCTCTCCGCGCCGGCCGCGGCCGGTCGCCGGGACGACGCACGGTCGTCCCACTCGTCGTTGACGTTGTCGTGGCTCACCACGTTGGCGCGCGAGCGCAGCCAGATCGCGAACGATCCGGCGATCAGGGCCGCGAAGACGACGAGCACGCCAGCGAGGCCGCCGATCCCCGCCGTGACCCCGTAGGCGGCGGCGCCGACCAGCGCGGCGGCAGGCAGCGTCACCACCCATGCCGTCAGCATCCGCAGGGCGACGTTCCAGCGCACCTCGGCACCCGGCTTGCCGAGGCCCGACCCGAGGATCGATCCGGTGGCCACGTGCGTGGTCGACAGCGAGAAGCCGAAGTGGCTGGCCAGCAGGATGATCGCGGCCGACGAGCTCTCGGCGGCCATGCCCTGCGGCGACTTGATCTCGACCAGGCCCTTGCCCAGCGTCCGGATGATGCGCCAGCCGCCGAGGTACGTGCCGAGCGCGATCGCGCTGGCGCACGAGACGATCACCCAGGTGGGCGGAAGCGTCTCGTCGGCGCTGACGCTGCCGTAGGAGATCAGGGCCAGGAAGATGATGCCCATCGTCTTCTGAGCGTCGTTGGTGCCGTGCGCCAGCGACACCAACGAGGCCGAGCCGATCTGGCCGATGCGGAAGCCGCGGTCGGTGCGGCGCTCGTCGAGCCCGCGCGTCGTCCGGTAGACCGAGTACGTGCCGAGCGTCGCGACCAGGCCTGCGATCAGCGGTGACAGCATCGCGGGCAGGACGACGTTGGACACGACACCCTTCCACTCGACGCCGCTCGAGCCGGCGGCGGCCAACATCGCGCCGATGACGCCGCCGATCAGCGCGTGCGACGAGCTCGACGGGATGCCGAGCAGCCAGGTCATCAGGTTCCAGGCGATGCCGCCGACCAGCCCCGCGAACACGATCTCGAGGGTCACGAGATTGGCGTCCACCAGTCCCTTGGCGATCGTCGCTGCCACCGCCGTGGACAGGAAGGCGCCGACGAGGTTGAGCACCGCGCTGAGCGTCACCGCGACCTTCGGCGACAGGGCACCGGTGGCGATCGACGTCGCCATCGCGTTGCCGGTGTCGTGGAACCCGTTGGTGAAGTCGAAGGCCAACGCGGTCACGACCACGATGGACAAGATGATGAGGGACTCGTTCACGGGTCAACGATGCGTCCTGCAACCGTCGCGGTCGAGGCCTTCGCGCGGCTGTTCAGCCGATGTTCACCCAACCCGTGACGTGCGTCTCGGACCTACGACCTGAGGACCTCCTTGGTCTTCCTGGACGTCTTGCTGACCGTCGCGTAGCCGGCCTTGGTGCCGGTGACGCGGACCGTGATGCGCTTGCCCTTCTGCCTCGACGTCAGCCTGAACGAGGCCTTGGTGCTCTTCGACGAGATCTTCCGTCCGTTGGCGAACCACTCGTAGCGGAAGGTCGGCCGCGGCGCCCATGAGCCGACCTTCACCTTCAGCGTCCGGCCGACCTTCGCCGTGCCCGAGATGCGCGGCGTGGCGGCCGCGAGCTTCTGCGGCGCGACAGGGGCCGGTGGTGGCGCCTGGGCTCCGAGGGTCACGGTCACGGTCGTCCCGGCCGACGACACGGGTCCCACGGCGATCTGGGTGGAGCCCGCTGGGCTCGTGAACGTGGTGCCGCCCGCGAACGCGCCGTCGTACGGCGTCGTCGCCTTGCGGGTCAGCAGGGTCAAGGTGCCGTTGCTCGAGATCGTCGTGACCGTGACGCCGGGGTCGTACCGCACCGGCACCCCGCCGAGCACGTACGGGCTCGCGTAGAACGATCCGCCGTCGCGACCCGCGCCGGACCGCAGCTCGACGACGTAGCGGACTCCGGTGAGCGGATCGACGACCTGCACACCGCGGACGCCGGTCGGGTCCGACCGCGGGGCCAGCGTGATGGTGCCGGAGGTGGTCATGGTCGGCATCTCGGCGGTCGACGCCACGCCGAGCCGCGCCCGGAACGCGCTGTCGAGGGCGGGCACGATGAACGGGTCCGTCTGCCCGCGAGGCGCACTGACGGCCAGGGCCATGGGACTGAACAGGTCGAAATACACGCCGTCACCGCACTGGGTGCTCGTCGACGGGCACTCGTCGAGGTTGGCGTGGCCCAGGCCGAAGGTGTGGCCCATCTCGTGGACGCCGACCTGCGTCGCGATGTCGCCCAGGGTGACGCTCATGGGCCCTCCGCTCGACAGGTCGTTGCCGACGGAGGCGACCCCGGCGATCCCGCCGTCGCTGCACTCGTCGGCCATCGCCACGACGAGGTGGTTGCGCGAGCTCGTCGAGAACGAGACGTTGGGGAACTGAGCCCTCGCCTCGTTCCAGACAGCGTTCGGCGAGCCCATGCCGCAGCTCTGCTGGGTCGCTCCGGCCGCCGACGACTGGAAGGTCGCGACGTCGCCCTGAACGTCGAACGACCTGATCGCACCCCCGGACTCCGTGGTCCAGTACGACGCCATCTGATCGACGAGAGCCTTGACCTGCGCCGGCGACTCCTCGACCGACCCGCGGTTGGTCATGATCGCGACGTAGGCACGGTGAGCAGCGGGCGTCGTGACGGCTGCCGCCGCCACGGGGGCGACGGTCCACTCGGCCACCTCGAGCGGTGCGTCCTGGCGCTCGGCCGCAGAGACGGCGACGCGTCCGGCGCGGGTGTCCTCGGCGATCGTGCTGCCCTCACGGGGCAGGAGGTCCTTGGCGTCGAGCGCGGCCTCGACGTCGCCGTCCACCACGAGCTCGCCGTCGAAGCGGCCGTTGGCGGGGGTGGCTTCTGGCAGGTCGACGGGGATCTCGGCGCCGGCGTCGGTGACGACCGTGAAGAGGTGGTCGGACGCCGCCTCGTCGCCGAACCGGTCGACAACGACGGCCCTCACGGTGCCCTCGACCGCCAGGGTCGTCGGATCGGACGTCTCGTCGGCCTGGGCGGGCAGCAGGGCGATCCCCGACGCCACGAGTGCTCCCGCGAGCAGGACGGACGTACGACGGACCACGCGCATGACAGCTCTCCCTGTGTCAGCAGCCGTCGGACCTCTCCCAATCCAGAGCCGCAGACCTCAGGGTAGGCCAGAGACAGGGCGTCCTGGGACCCAAACCAGCGATCCGGTCCGGACGCCCCGAGCGGGACCTCAGTCGCGGGCGGTGAGGACGATGGGGTCGCCGTCGGTGATGGCGATCGTGTGCTCGACGTGCGCACCGCGCGAGCCGTCGGCGCTGCGGATCGTCCAGCCGTCCTCGTCCATCCGGATCTCGTCGGTCGTGTGCAGGAACCACGGCTCGATCGCGATGACCAGGCCCGGCTTGAGCGGCAGCCCGCGCCCGGCCCGGCCGTCGTTGGGGACGTGAGGGTCGCCGTGCATCGTGCGTCCGACGCCGTGCCCGCCGAACTGGGTGTTGACCTTGAGACCGTGCGACCGGCCCACCGCGCCGATGGCCGCGGAGATGTCGCCGATGCGGTGGCCGGGACGAGCGACGGCGATCGCCGCGTCGAGAGCCTCCTGCGCGTGGTCGATCAGGCGGAGGTCCTCGTCGCGCGGGGTGCCCACCACGACGCTGACCGCCGAGTCGCACACCCAGTTGTCGACCGACACCGCGAAGTCGAAGCTCGCAAGGTCGCCGTCACGCAGCTTGTACTTGTGCGGCAGCCCGTGCAGCACCGCGTCGTTGACCGACGTGCACAGCACCTTGCCGAACGGCATCGCACCGAAGGACGGGTGGTAGTCGATGTAGCACGACTCGGCACCCTCCTTGCGGATCATCTCGTGCGCCAGCGCATCGAGGTCGAGCAGGTCGACGCCGACGTCGGCGGCCTCGCTCAGCGCGGTCAGCACGGACGCGACGAAGCGTCCGGCCGGGCGCATCTCGTCGATCTGGGTGGGGGTCAGGAGCTCGATCATCGAGCGCCTCCCTTTCTGTCTGGTGGGGTGTGCGAACGGGTCTGCCCGATCTGCGCGATCGTCACGGCGGCGA
>JBEVGQ010000187.1:0-5206 GCA_040511655.1 Aeromicrobium sp.
CCGTCAGCTCGACCCGCTTGGGGTCGACCATGATCATGCGCACCTCCTCGGGGGTGGAGCGCATGAGGATCGACGAGATCATCGAGTTGACGAAGCTCGACTTGCCCGAGCCCGTCGCGCCCGCCACCAGCAGATGCGGCATCTTGGCGAGGTTGGCCACGACGTAGCCGCCCTCGACGTCCTTGCCGAGACCGATGACCATCGGGTGGTGGTCGCTGCGCGCCTTGGCCGAGCGCAGGACGTCTCCGAGGGAGACCATCTCCTTGTCGACGTTGGGGATCTCGACGCCGATCGCGGACTTGCCCGGGATCGGGCTGAGGATGCGGACCTCGTTGGATGCCACGGCGTAGGCGATGTTCTTGCTGAGCGCCGTGACCTTCTCGACCTTGACCGCGGGGCCGAGCTCGACCTCGTAGCGGGTGACGGTGGGGCCGCGGGTGTAGCCGGTGACGGCCGCGTCGATCTGGAACTGCTCGAGCACCTCGGTGAGACGGGCGACGACGTCGTCGGACGCCTTCGAGCGCGCCTTGTGGGGCGAGCCCTCGCGCAGCATCGTGCTGTCGGGCAGCGAGTAGACGACGTCGCCCGAGAGGGCCAGCTGCTCGGCGCGGGCCGGGATGGGCTCCATCGGCGGCAGCTCGGCCTCGTGGTCGTCCTCGTCGGCTGCAGGCTCGTACGCGACGACGGGCTCGGGCTCGAACACGCGCGCCGGCGCGGGCTCGTCGTCGTCCGGGCCGCCGACGAGCGGGTTGTCGTACGGCTCGTCGCTGGTCTCGATGTCGGGGGTCGTTCGGGGGTGCCGGCGCTTCTTGGGCTCGGAGACCGGCTCGTCGACGACGTCCTGCTCGGCATGACGTCCGAGAGCCAGGTCGCGCACCTCGCGCAGGCGGTCGGGGATCGCGTAGACAGGGGTGTTGGTGACCACGAGGATGCCGAACGCCACGACCAGCACGAGGATCGGCGAGACGACGTAGCCGCTCTTGAGCAGATCCATCGGGATGGCAGAGAACAGGAAGCCGATGGCACCCCCGGCCTCTCGCATCGCGTCGGCGTCGCGGTCGCTGGGCCGCGGAACGCCGTGGGCGATGTGGACGAGCCCGAGCACGCCGCCGCTCATGGCGCCCCAGCCGATGACCTGACGGCCGGCCGGCCCATTGCGGTCGGGATGACGCAGGGTGCGCCAGGCCACGACGATGAGCAGGATCGGGACGGCCCACGCCAGCAGGCCGACAGCGCTGGACGTGACGTCGCGGATGGCATTGCCGATCGCGCCGGGCATGTCGGACCAGACCGACCCGGCCGTGACGATGCCCAGGCCGAGCAGGGCGAAGCCGATGCCGTCGCGGCGCTGCTCGGGCTCGAGGTCACGTGCCCCGTGGCCGATGCTGCGCGCGATCGCCCCGACCATGCCTGCCACGCCGAGCCACAGGGCCGTGGAGGCGCGCAACAGCGCGGTCAGGACAACGGCAATGGGACCAGGCCCGGTCTTGGCCGCGGGCTTGCGGGCGGCAGGCTTGCGGGCCTGTGGCTTGCGCTTGCTCGTGGTCGGCTTCTTGCGGGCCTGGCTGCCGGACGGCCGCTTGCGCGGCGGGGAAGTCGTTCGGGTCGCCATGGTCCAAAGGGTAAAGCACAGGTCGAAGGTTGTGCCGCAGGCACGCGGAACGGGTTCCGTCCCCGCCCGGGTGGTGCATGCTCCACCGTTTGGCCTGGGCGGTGCGCACTCCACCGTACGACGCCGATTTCGCGGTCATACCGTGACGCACGCACCGCTTCGGGCCGGAAGGTGGCAGAACCACCGCTTCGGCGGGACGGTCAGGAGCGCGCGAGGCGGGGGCCGGGGTCTCCCCCGACGATCGTCCAGCCGCCGCGCGACCGCGCCCGGGCGGTCACCAGGCTCACGAGCCGCGGATCGGGCGGTCCCCCGTCGAGCAGCGGGGCGGTGACGACGTCGGCGCCCGCGGCGATCATCTGGTCGTGCACAGCTCCCGGCGTCAGGACGTAGCTCGACACGACGACGCGCCGTCCGTAGGCGCGTGCCACGTCGACGGCGTCGCCCAGCGGCGTGTCGGGGCCGCCGAGCGTCCCTACGTGCACCCGGCCGCCCCACACGGCGCTCAGCAGCCGCGCAGCCTTGCCGACGTCGGAGATCGCGCGGTCGTCGGTCGCGGTGTCCGCGGCGAGCACGATCGTGTCGTCCGCCCGCGCGCCGGCCTCGAAGAGTCGGCGCACGCCGACCTCGGCCAGCACCCAGTCGGGGCCCAGCGGTGCGGTGACGGTCACGTCGGGGTCGAGGTGCGACGCCTGGACGATGTCGACGCTGACCGGCCGGTCGTAGACCAGCATGAGCGGCACGAGAGCACGTGGGCCAGCGGTCTCGCCGACGACCTCGGCGATGCTCGGCTGCTGCACGTCGACGAAGGCGTCGACGACGTCGAGGTCCTGGGCCTCGCGCCGCACCGCGTTGACGAGGCCCGAGAACGCCGCACGTCCGGTGGGAGCCTCGGAGCCGTGGGCGCAGAGGATGAGCCTGCGGTTCACCGCGACCCCCGGGTCCGTCCGACCGCGGAACCCGAGATGTCCGCGGTGGGTGCGTCAGACCCGGGGCACGACGCTGCCGACGGAACACCCCCGAGGGTTCCGCCGGCAGCGCGCCTCCCGCTGATGACACCGAGGACCCGGCCTCGCGGAGTCGTTGCGTGAACGGCAGCGCGGCCAGGAACCTCGAGGGAGGCCCGACGATCCGGAGCCGTCGGGGTGCCTTCGACCAGCATGTGCACCCCCTCGACCATCGGACCAGGGTCTCCCCCACCTGCACCATCAGCCTCAGCCATGGCTGTTTCGCGGCGGTTAACTCACATGCCGGATTTGGTTACATGTGCGCGGGAGCGCCGTGAGGCTGCCCACAGCGGACCAGTCGAGGTGCTCGGCCGCCTCGGCGAATCGGTCGAGCACGAGCGAGACGAGCTCGTCGGCGACCGCTCCCCCGTCGAGCAGCGGGCCCGTCACGACGTCGGCTCCGCACCGCTGCATGCGGTCGTAGAAGAAGCCGGGCGCCATGAGGTACGAGACGATCACGACACGTCGCCCCGGCCGTCTGACCGCGCGGACGACGTCGGCCATCGGCGTGCCGGACCCACCCACGTGCCCGACGGCCACCGGAGAGCCCCACGCCGCCGAGAGCCGCCCGGCGGCCTCGTCGATGCTGCGCAGCGCGTCGGGGTCGGTCGACCCGGCCGACCCCAGCACGACGACGTCGTCGCGCGTGGCACCCGCCTGCGCGAGGCGACGCAGCATGACGGCCGTGAGCCGGTCGTCCGCGCCCAGCGTGCCGGCCGCGACGACCCACTCCCGCTGCGCCGCCGCCCCGATGTCGACCCGGACGTGGAAGCCCGGCGCGAGCAGCAGCGGCACGACGACCGCGAGGCCGTCGACCAGGTCGAGCGCCGTGTCGACCCGCGGCAGCTGGACGTCGACGAACGCCTCGCGGACGTCCAGGTGCGGAGCGGCGGCGCCGACCGCGTCGACGAGCGCCGTGATGGCCGACCGGGCAGCGGCGACGTCGGTGCCGTGGCTCGTGGCCACCAACGAGATCGTCATGCCGTCGGCCCGTCGCTCACGGCGAGACGGTAGCCGCGCTTGACGACCGTCTGCACGAGCGGACGGCCGACCGCCTCGCGCAGCCGCGCGACCGCGACCTCGGCCGAGTGCGGGTCGTCGGAGTCGCCCGGGAGCACGGCCAGCAGCTCTTCACGTGACCGGACGACACCAGGCTCGCTGGCCAGCAGCCGCAGGATCGCGAGCCCGCTGGGCGACACCGGCAGCACGGCATGGTCGAGCGTCGCGGCCGTGGCCCGCACCCGCAACGCACCCGCGCAGGTGGACACGCCCACCGACGAGTCGCCGAGGCGCATCACCAGCAGCCGCACCAAGGCACCGAGACGCGCCCGCTCGGGCAGCAACGGCTCGAATCCCGCGCTGCGCAAGGGGTCGGCCGTGACGTGTCCGACGGCAGCCAGCACCAGCCGTTCGTCCTTCTCGAGACGCTTGAGCTCGTCCTCGACGCCGCCGGCCCGGACGGCACCCAGCCAGGCCGACGCACCCGGTGCGGAGGTGAAGACCACCGAGTCGTAGGCACCGGCAGCAGCATCGCGCACCGATCGCTCGACGGCGGCAGGGTCGGGCGGAGGGCCCCAGCGGTAGACCACGAGGCCGAACGGGCGCCCGCCGGCCGCGGCGAGACGCTTCTCCAGGCCGTCGTCGCCGGCACCGTGGTGCTGCACGGCGATCGACAGGCCCTCGACGCCCTCGGCCACGAGGAAGTCGGCGATCTCGGCGGACGTCTCGGACTCGGCCACCCAGTCGGGGGTCAGGCCCGCCGCCTGCAGGGCACCGCGCGCCTTGGGCCCTCGCGCCACGAGACGGACGGACGACAGCGCCTCGACGAGGTCATGCCCGATGCCGGCCGCCTCGGCGGTGTCGAGCCAGCCGCGGAACCCGATGCCGGTCGTCACCACGACGATGTCGGTGCCCGTGGCGATCATCTGCCGCGTCTGCGCGAGCAGGGTGTCCTCGTCGATGTGCGACTCGACGCCCAGGGAGGCCGCGACCGTCACCTCAGCGCCTCGCCGGCCGAGCGCCAGCGAGAGGTCGGAGGCCCGACGCTGGGCCGTGACGAGGATCTGGGTGCCGGCCAGTACCGGGCCGAGTGCCGTCACGTCGGGGTGCCCGCGATCTCGACCCAGCCGTCGGCCACCCGCGCCGGCCACACCCGGAGGGCGACCGTCTCGTCGTCGAGGCACTGCCCGGTGACGAGGTCGAACGACTGCTTGTGCATCGGGGAGGCGACCGTGGGGACGCCCTGGCGGCTGCCGACGAGCCCGCGGGCGATGACGTTCGCACCGCTGAAGGGGTCGTGGTGGTCGACGGCGTGGATGTCGCCCGTGCCGCTGAGCCGGAAGACCGCCACCTGGTGACCCCCGACGAGCGCCGCAGCGCCCCGGTCGGGCACCAGCGCGTCGAGGGCGCACACGCGCGTCCACGTGGTTGTCCTCATGCCGTCACCTCCGTCGTGGGCCGCACCGGGATGCTCGCACCGGCGATCAGCACGGCACGCTCGGCCTCGTCGGCCGGACGTCGCTGGCCGCGCTCCTCAACATAGGCGAGGTCCGGGTCGGGGGTGTCGGGGGCGTTGACGAACGACGCGAAC
>JBEVGQ010000188.1:0-11277 GCA_040511655.1 Aeromicrobium sp.
TCGTTGCCGAGGGCCGCCAGTCGCAGCGCCGCCTGAGGACGGTGAGCGCGCGCCGGCAGGTGCGTCTCGAACGCGTCGACCAGGTGGGTCATGAGCAGGTCACCGGCGGCGCCGACGCCACCGCCGATCGCGATGACGCTGGGGTCGAGGATCGTGGCCAGCACCGCGGCTCCCTCGCCGATCCAGCGACCGAGGTCGGCGAGCAGGTCGACCGCCATGGGATCGCCCTCCTGCGCGAGCTTCGTGACGGCCGGGCCCGTGATGCGGCTCAGGTCGCCGGCACCGAGGGCCGCGATGGCCTCGGCGCCCGGGTCGCCGTTGGTGACGCGCTCACGCGCGTCGCGGACCAGGGCGCTGCCGCTGCCGTACTGCTCGTAGCAGCCACGCTGCCCGCAGCCACACAGGATGCCGTCGGGGACGATGCGCATGTGCCCGATCTCGGCCGCGACGCCGAAGCCTCCGCGGAACAGTTGACCGCGGTGCACGATGCCGCCGCCGATGCCCGTGCCGACCGTGATGAGCAGCAGGTCGTCGGTGTCCTCGCCGGCGCCGAACCTGAACTCGCCCCACGCCGCGGCGTTGGCGTCGTTCTCGACGACGACGGGCAGGTCGACGAGGGCGGCCACGTGCTCGCCGAGGGGCTCTTCGCGCCAGTCGATGTTCGGCGCGAACCGCACCGTCGAGCGGTCCTCGCCCACGAAGCCCGCCGCACCGATGCCGATGCCGGACGCCTTCTCGTCGCCGGTGAGGCGGTCGACGAGATCGGCGACGACGGCCGGGATCTTGGTCGCGTCGGCCGGGGTGGGCTCGGCGACGGAGTCGAGGATGTCGCCGGCCTCGGACACCAGTCCGGCCGCGATCTTGGTGCCGCCGATGTCGACGCCGATGGCCAGGGTCACTTCTTCTCCTCGGGAGTGAGGGCGGTCTCGACCAGGTCGCGCAGAGACCGCGCCAGGTCGGTGGCCGACCGCGTCACCGACGCGATGGCGTCGGGGTTGTCGCGCACGAAGCCGACGACCTGGCACACAGGGCACCACGAGGTCGAGCACGTGTGGTCGTGGGAGGGCTGGTCGCCCGGTGCATCACCAGGCGCTTCGGCGGGCGCGTCGTCGTGCGACGTCACGGCACGGAACAGCTTGAAGGCCTCCTGCGCCACGGAGCCCACCGGCTCCGCGTCGTGGGACGGGTCGTCGACCCGCGGGGCGGCCGAGTCCGGCCCGCTCACCGGGCCTCGACCTGCTTCTTCAACCCCTTGAGAGCAGTGTCGATGATGACCTTCTCGGCCTTGCGCTTGAGCATCCCCAGCAACGGGATCGAGACGTCCACGGCCAGCTGGTACGTGACGCGCGTCTGACCCTGACCAGCCGGCTCGAGGATGTAGGCACCGTCCATCGACTTGAGCATCGAGCCGGGCTCGACCAGGCTCCACGAGACGGTGCGATCGCCGTCCCACACGTAGCCGAGGTCGTACTCGTCACGGATCGGCGTGGCGTCGAGCACGAAGTGGACCCGTTCGGCCCGTCCGTCCGGCGCGGTCGAGACGACGTCGGCGGTCTTCATGCCGGTAGCCCAGGTCGGGTAGGAGGCGAAGTCGGCGATGACGTCCATGATCTCGTCAGCCGATGCATCGATGACGATGTCGCTGGTGGTGCGCGCCATCACCCCTCCTCGTGCCGCTCCCAGTGTGAGCCCCCATGCTAGTGGCTCGGCCCCCGCAGCCCGTGGGCTGCCCCGCGTCGCCTGCCGCGTGCGAGTAGCGTTCCGTGCGTGACCGAGCACTCGACGCCCTCGTGGGGCAACCTCAGCGACGACATCCTCGACCGACTTCCCGCGCACGGCGACGACGTCGCCCTCGCGCGCGCCGACGGCGACGCGTGGGTCGACGTGACCCTCGCGGAGTTCCACCGCGACGTCGTCGAGGTGGCCAAGGGCCTGGTCGGCGCCGGCGTCGCGGCAGGCGACCGCGTCGTCCTGCTCTCGAAGACGCGGTACGAGTGGACCGTCGCCGACTACGCGATCTGGTGGACCGGCGCGGTCACCGTGCCGATCTACGAGACGTCGTCGGCAGCGCAGATCGCCTGGATCCTGTCCGACTCCGGAGCCGTCGCCGCGATCGTCGAGAACGACGGGCACCTGTCGAAGGTCGAGCAGGCCCGCAGCGAGGCTCCCCATCTCGACCACGTCTGGACGATCGACACCGCCGGCCTCGACGACCTCAGGTCGGCCGGCGCCGGTGTCACCGACGACGACCTCGAGCAGCGTCGCTCGGCGCTCACCAGCGACACGCTCGCGACGCTGATCTACACGTCCGGCACGACCGGGCGGCCCAAGGGATGCTGCCTGACGCACGGCAACTTCCGCTACGAGCTCGAAGCGGCCACCGAGCAGCTCAGCGACCTCTTCGCGCCGGAGGGCGCATCGACGCTGCTCTTCCTTCCACTCGCCCACGTCTTCGCGCGAGTCATCCAGGTCGGCGCGATCCGGTCGGGGGCCCGGCTGGGGCACACCGCCGACGTCAAGGACCTCGTGACCCACCTGGGCACGTTCCACCCGAGCTTCGTCCTCGCCGTCCCTCGCGTGTTCGAGAAGGTCTTCAACTCCGCCAGCGGCAAGGCGTACGCCGACGGCAAGGGCAAGATCTTCGACCGCGCGGTGCAGACCGCGATCGGCTACAGCCGCGCTCTCGATCGCGGACGTCCCGGCCTCGCGCTGCGGGCGCGCCATGCGCTGTTCGACCGGCTCGTCTACGGCAAGCTGCGCGACGCGCTCGGCGGCGAGGCGCAGTGGGCCATCTCCGGCGGCGCACCACTGGGCGATCGGCTCGCCCACTTCTACCGGGGCATCGGGGTGACGGTGCTCGAGGGCTACGGCCTCACCGAGACGACGGCCGCGCTGTGCGTCAACACCCCCGGCGACCAACGCATCGGCAGCGTCGGGCGCCCTCTGCCGGGCACCGAGGTGCGCGTCGGCGACGACGGCGAGCTGAGCTTTCGCGGTCCTCAGGTCTTCAGCGGCTACTGGCACAACGACCAGGCCACGGCCGAGGCCCTCGACGCCGACGGCTGGTTCTCCACCGGCGACCTCGGCGAGGTCGACGACGACGGATTCGTGCGCATCACCGGCCGCAAGAAGGAGATCATCGTCACTGCCGGCGGCAAGAACGTCGCTCCGGCCGTGCTGGAGGACCGCGTGCGCGCGCACCCCCTGGTGAGCCAGTGCCTCGTGGTCGGCGACGGCAAGCCCTTCGTCGCGGCGCTCGTCACGATCGACGAGGAGGCCTGGACCGGCAAGCTCGACGACCCCGAGCTGCACGCCGAGGTGCAGAAGGCCGTCGACGACGCCAACTCACAGGTGTCGCAGGCCGAGTCGATCCGCAAGTTCGAGATCCTGCCGGAGGACTGGACCGAGGAGAACGGCTACCTGACACCGTCGTTCAAGGTCAAGCGCAACGCGGTGCTGCGCGACTTTCACGACACCGTCGAGGCGCTCTTCGTCAGGTAGGACTGCCAGTCGGCCGTCAGCTCGTCGGTCGTCAACCCGAACCTCGACGCCAGGGCCCGGTCGACCGGCTCACCCCCGACGACATCGCGGTAGAACCCCACCACCTCCGCCCGCCGGTGCTGCTCGCCGAGCATCCGGAAGATCATCCACGCCGACTCGTACACCGCGCCGAGGCCGTGCTGCGTCGACCCGAAGTCGGCGTCGGTGGGCAGGGCGCGCGGCACACGACCGGCTCGGACCTGCGCGAGGATCTGGCCGGCACTGACCGACAGCGGAGCCGTGTCGTCCTGCAGGGCGACGAAGTCGGCGAAGCCCTCCACGACCCAGTTGGCGGCAGTCGTGCCGACGGCCGAGGTCAGCACGTGCGTCGCCTCGTGGGTCAGCACGACCTGGGCGGCACGCCGGTCCATCGTGGCGAAGACGGCAGGGTTGAGCACCACGACCGGGTCGGTCGACGTCGTGTCGCCATCGATGCCGGTGGTGACAGCGGCGATCTGGGCCACGGAGGCCTGGTCCTGGCCGACCAGTGCGGCCATCTGCCCCTGGGTGTGGGGCGAGACGATCGTCAGGTCGCCGGTGACGCCGCGCACCGTGCGCTCGACCGCGGCGCGGGCCGCGGTGACCATCTCGTCGATCGGCAGCGCGTCGTCCCCCCCGCCGATCCGCACCACGGTCCGCCCCTGGTCGGCGTCGACCGACGCGGCCCCCAGCAGCCAGAGCGGGACACCTGCGTCAGCACGCCCCGCGCCGACGAGCGACAGGTCGCCGCCCGGCCCAGGTGCCACGCGCAGCTGCACGGTCGACCGACGCGTCATCTCGGGATCGAGACCCGACCGGTCGGAGGCCCTCCACGCCACGTCGACGGTCGCCGCCGCCGAGCCGTCGGCGCGGTCGGCCACCTCGCCTCCGCTGACGTAGCGGAACGTGGCGCCCGGTTGCGCGACGGCCCGCAGCGATCGCCACGTGCGGCGGCCGAAGTCACGGCCTGCCGGCAGATCGCCGGACGCCGCGACGAACTCCTGCTCCGACGTCGCGGCGGACAGCTCACGCAGCTGGGCCGTCAGGCGGCTCGAGGCGTCGCGCGGGATGGCCGCCGGCTCGTCGTCGACGGGCGGATCTCGCCACGGCTGCTGCCATGCGAGCAGCGCCGCGGCGATGACGGCCAGAACGATGGCCGCCGCCACGTTGGGCGACGGCCTCCGTGGTCGCTCAGCCAACCCGCGCCGCGCGGGTGAAGCCGCCCAGACCGGTGATCTCGACACTCTTGCCCGGACGCGGGGCGTGGACCACACGGCCGTTGCCGAGGTAGAGGCCGTCGTGCGACATGTCGCCGTACGCCACGATGTCGCCCGGCTGCAGCTGGTCCATCGGGACGGCCTTGCCGGCCGCGATCTGCGGACCGACGACGCGTGGGATCGAGACGCCGGCGGCGGCCCACGACTTCATCACCAGGCCCGAGCAGTCCCAGCGGTCTGGGCCCGTGCCGCCGTAGACGTAAGGATCGCCGATCTGGGCCAACGCGAAGTCGAGGGCTGCCTTGGCCCGGCCGCCCGCCTTGACCTCGAAGTCGATGTCGGTGTTGCTGCTGTTGAACGCGGCCTGCTCGGCGGCGGTCAGGCGAGCCAGCTCGGCCTTCGCGGCCTCGTAGTCGGTGCGGATCTGGGCGCGCTTGGCGTCGGCGTCCTTGGTGGCGGCCGTCAGCGCCTTCTTGCGGTCCTGCAGCTGGGCCCGACGGTTCTTGAGCTCCTTGCTGGTGCGACCGAACTGCTCGAGCGCGTCCGCGCGGGTGTTGTTGAGCGCCCTCACGGCTCCGAGACCGGCCAGGAACTGGTCGGGGTCGTCGCTGCTCAGCAGGTTGGCCGTGGGCCCGAGCGGTGCGTCGAGCTGCTGCTGGACGATCGCTCCGCTGAGCTCGTCGCGCTGCGCGGTGTAGACCGCCATGCCGCTGGCGATGTCGGCCGAGATGTCGTCGATCTCGGACTGTGTCTGCTTGACCTGCTCGCCCAGCTGGTTGACCTGCTCGTTGGCGGCCTCGACCTGGCTGAACGCGGCCTCGACGTCCTTGACGGTGACCTTGGGCTCGGCCTGCGCCGAGGGAACGGCCATCAGACCGCCGGCGAGCGCGAGGGACGCGACCAGCGCGAGACCCCGGCGTCGAGCCGGACGGCGGTCACGCCGGTCGTGCTGTGTCGAATCGTGCTGTGTCACGCGGTGGGCCATACGCACGTAGGTCTCCTACATCCTCGACGTCTGCCGGGTGAGCTGACGGGTTCGGGCCTCGGATTGCCCTACATGCGGCACCGACCCGAAGGCAGGCGCAGCACGATTCACCCCACTTGCGTGGTTCCCCGGTTCGCCTCAGACATCTTCCCCATGGCTGCGACGACTCGACGGTGCGCCCGACACCGTCCTGGGAGGACGGCGTTCGACGGACGCACGAAGACCCACTGTAGGTGCACCCATGGGCCAGTTCAACTCGCTCGACCCCATGTCGGCCGACGATCGCGACACCTCAGACCGCCTGGGTCTCGGGACCGGCGACCGGGGTCACCAGACGCAGCGGAGGCGTGAGCCCGGCCTCGGACAGGACGCCCAGCGCGGCCATCTCGTCGGCGTCGATCTCGATGCCGGCCGGCGGCGCGCCCAGCAGGAAGGTGACGACGCAGTCGCCGCACGCACTCGGGCTGCGGACGAGGCAGCGATCGCAGTCGACGACCACCGAGTCGGTGGGGTGGGACTCGTTCTCGGTCATGCTGTGACCTCCGGTGGTGTTCATGAGGATGCTCCTGATGTGGGGAAGACCCCGTCATCACGGGGACATCCACGACGCTAGGAGCCGGCGCGGACAAAAACGCAGACGGCGTCGCGTGAAGGGCCCCCGGCAGCTCTGTCGGTGGTCGCGCCTAGCGTCTGCGTCGTGAGAGCAGTGCAGGCATCTTTCGACGAGCTCGGGCGTCACCTGGCCGACGTCACGTTCTGCGTGGTCGACCTCGAGACCACCGGCGGCTCGGCCGCCAAGGGGTCCAAGATCACCGAGGTTGGAGCCGTCAAGGTGCGCGGAGGCGAGGTGCTCGGCGAGTTCCAGACCCTCGTCAACCCCGACGAGTCCATCCCGGCCTACATCACGGTGCTGACCGGCATCACCGACCAGATGGTCGTGCACGCCCCTCGCATCGCCGAGGTGCTGCCGAGCTTCCTCGAGTTCGCGCGCGGCAGCGTGCTCGTGGCGCACAACGCGCCCTTCGACGTCGGCTTCCTCAAGCACTTCAGCCGCGAGCTGGGCATCCCTTGGCCCGGCTTCGAGACGCTCGACACCGCGGTGCTGGCCCGACGCGTGCTGAGCCGCGAAGAGGTCCCCAACTGCAAGCTGTCGACGCTCGCAGCATCGTTCTCGGCCACGACGACGCCCAACCACCGCGCACTGGCCGACGCCCGAGCGACCGTCGACGTGATGCACGCGCTGTTCGAGCGTCTCGGCCCGCTCGGAGTCACGACGCTCGAAGAGGTATCGACCTACACGTCCAAGGTCAAGCCCGAGCAGCGACGCAAGCGCCACCTGGTCGAGCACCTGCCCGAGGCGCCGGGCGTCTACCTGTTCCGCGACGCCAACGACGCGATCCTGTACGTCGGCACGTCGCGCAACCTGCGCACCCGCACCCGGTCGTACTTCACCAAGGCGGAGACGCGCACCCGCATGGGCGAGATGGTCATGCTGGCGCAGCGCGTCGACGGCATCGTGTGCGCGACGGCGCTCGAGGCGCACGTGCGCGAGCTGCGGCTCATCGGCCACCACCGCCCGCCCTACAACCGGCGGTCCCGGTTCCCCGAGCGACTCACCTGGCTCAAGCTCACCCGTGAGCCATGGCCCCGGCTGTCGATCGTCCGCGCGATCCTCGACGACGACGCCGACTACATCGGCCCCTTCCGCCGTCGACCCGACGCCGAGGCCGCCCTCACGGCGCTGCACGACTCCTTCCGCATCCGTCAGTGCACGCCTCGGCTCGCCAAGAAGTCGAGGTCATCGCCGTGCGTGCTGGCCGAGATGGGCCACTGCCTGTCGCCGTGCGACGGCTCGGCCGACCCCGACGAGTACGCCGACGAGGTGCAGCGTGTCCGCCGAGCAATGACCGGCGACCCGGCGCCGCTCGTGAGCTCGGTGCGTCACCACATGCTCGACCTCGCGCTGGCCGAGCGCTTCGAGGACGCCGCCGTCCGGCGCGACCGGCTCGCCTCGTTCCTGCGCGCCGCCAGCCGCACGCAACGGCTCCGCGAGCTCACGGCCGTCGACGAGCTCGTCGCGGCAGCTCCGCACGCCGACGGCTACGAGGTCCACGTCATCCGCTTCGGACGCCTCGCCGCGGCGGGCGTCCTGCCCCGAGGCGTGCACCCGACCGGCTGGGTCGACGCGCTGCTGGCCACCGCCGAGACCGTGGTCGGCGGATTCGGCCCCGTCCCGGCAGCCTCGACCGAGGAGACCGAGACCCTGCTCCGCTGGCTCGACACGCCGGGCCTACGCATGGTGCGCGGGTCGTGGCACGCTCCGCTCGAGAGCGCCGCGCGTCACCTGCTCCCCTTCCAGCAGGCCACCTCCGCCTGGCACGACCTGCAACGTCCGGGCTGAGCGCCGAGTGCCGCAGCGTCGGTAGGCTCTGCTCATGATCACCGCCATCGTCTTCATCCAGGCCGAGGTCGCGCAGCTGTCCGACATCGCCGAGCGCATCGCCGCGATCGACGGCGTGAGCGAGGTCTACTCCGTCACCGGCGAGCTCGACCTGGTCGCGATGGTGCGGGTGCGGCAGATCGACGACGTCGCAGCCGTCGTCGCCGACCAGCTCAACAAGGTCGAGGGCGTCGTCTCGACGCAGACGCAGATTGCCTACCGCGCCCACAGCCAGCACGACCTCGAGGACGCCTTCAGCATCGGCCTCTGACCGTGCCCGCGAGAGACTCCCGCACCGCCCGCGAGAGACTCCCGCACCATCCGCGAGAGACCTGCGGGGTCACCCGGCGAGATCTTGCGTGGCGGCCGCCCACTTCGCGAGCGTCCGCTCCGCCGCGCCCGAGTCGATCGAGGTGCGTGCACGTTCGACGCCTGCGGCGAGTCGCTCGACGAGCGTCCCTGGGCCGGCCTCGTGGGCGGCGATCGCCGCACCCGCGTTGAGCAGCACGGCATCGCGCACGGGCGAGACCTCTCCCCCGACGACCCGCCTGAACACGTCGGCGTTGAACGCCGGGTCGGCGCCGACGAGGCTCTCGGGCGGCGCCAGGTCGAAGCCGAGCTCGGTCGGGTCGAACACGCTCTCGACGACCTGACCGCCGGAGACCTCCCAGACGCGGGTGGTCGTGGTGATCGTGATCTCGTCGAGCCCGTCCTCGCCCCGGAACACGAAGGCGTCGCGACCGCGCGCCGCCAGCACTCCGGCCATCAGCGGGGCCATGCGCACGTCGGCGCAGCCGATCGCGGACGCAGCAGGTTGGGCAGGGTTGGTCAGCGGACCGAGGAAGTTGAACGGCGTGGCGATGCCCAGCTCTCGTCGCGGGACGGCCGTGTGCCGGAACGACGGATGGAACACCGGCGCGAAGCAGAACGTGATGCCGCTGCGAGCGAAGACCGCGGGGATGCGCGCCGCAGGCACGTCGAGCCGGATGCCCAGCACCTCGAAGACGTCAGCGGTGCCGCTCGAGCTCGACGCGGCCCTGTTGCCGTGCTTGACCACGCCCACGCCCGCGCCGGCGGCGACCACGGCCGACATCGAGGAGATGTTCACCGTCATCGACCGGTCGCCGCCCGTGCCGACGATGTCGACGAGGCGGCCGGGGATGTCGAGCCGGGTGGCGCGGGCGAGCATCGCGTCGGCCAGCCCGCCGAGCTCATCGGCCGTGACGCCCTTGGCGTGCAGGGCGACGGCGAAGCCGGCGATCTGCGAGTCGGTCGTCTCGCCCGCGAGGATCTGGTCCATCGCCCACGCCGTGGTCGACGCGTCGAGGTCGTGCCCGGCCACGAGTGCGGTCAGCACATCGGGCCACGTCTGTGGCATGCCGGCCCTCAGCCGGGCTGCAGGACGCCGCGCGCGAGCGCGATGACGGCCTCGGCGAGCCGGATGGGCTCGATGGGGTGCGAGACGGCCGCCTCGGCACGCGACCAGGTGGCGAGCCACGCGTCCTGCGGACGTCCGGTCAGCACCAGCACCGGGGGCGCCTGGAAGATCTCGTCCTTGACCTGACGGGCGATGCCCAGGCCACCTACTGGCACGGCCTCGCCGTCGAGGATCACCAGGTCGATGCGCCCGTCGTCGAGCTGCTGGAAGACGACCGGCTCGGTGGCGAACTCGACGTACTCGAAGGGCTGCAGATCGGGGTGGGGACGAGCCCCGAGCGCTGACACGACAGCCGATCGGACGTCTCGATCGTCGCTGTAGACCAGGACACGTAGGGGCTTGTCTGCGCTCACGAGTCGATCGTACATAATGATCGGGTGACGACTACCTCCGTGATTCCCGCCTCCCGCCTGCACGGCCAGGAAGGCCGTCCCTCGATGGTGACGGTCGGGACCATCGTCTGGCTCTCGAGCGAGCTCATGTTCTTCGCCGGACTGTTTGCGGCGTACTTCACGATCCGCAACATCTCGCCGGGCCTGTGGGCGCAGGAGACGGAGGTGCTCAACGTCCCGTTCGCGACCGCCAACACCACGATCCTGGTGCTCTCGTCGGTCACGTGCCAGTTCGGCGTGTTCGCCGCCGAGCGCGGCAAGGCCGGCCGGTCGGGCCGCCTCTTCCAGGTCAGCCAGTGGGGCATGCGCGAGTGGTTCGTCCTGACGTACCTCATGGGCGCGGTCTTCATCGGCGGCCAGGCCACCGAGTACGCCGAGCTGGTGCGCGAGGGCATCACGATCCCCAGCTCGCCCTACGGCAGCCTGTTCTACCTCGCCACCGGGTTCCACGGCATCCACGTCATCGGCGGTCTGCTGGCCTTCCTGCTCGTGATCGGCCGCACCTTCGCCGCCCGCAAGTTCACGCACGAGCAGGCCATCTCGGCGATCGTCGTCTCCTACTACTGGCACTTCGTGGACATCGTGTGGGTCGGGCTCTTCGCCACGATCTACCTCATCAAGTAGGCCAACCCGCAGGTGAGCCGCTAAGGCTTGCCTGAGTCAAGAACTTCCGCGTGCCGATAGGTACGCTGGCACCACTTCCAGGAATGAGGTCCTCGGTGCGGAAACTGTCCACCAGACGCCGGCATCCACTCGCCGGACTCGTCGTGCTCATGCTGGGGCTCGTCATCGCAGGCGGCGCGTACCACACGTTCGCGCCCAAGCCCGCTGAGGCGCAGGAGGTCACGGCCAACGACGTCGAGGCCGGACGAAACCTGTTCCTCATCGGCTGCGCCAGCTGCCACGGCAAGAACGCCACCGGCATCGAGACCGAGCGCGGCAACAACTACGGTCCGTCCTTGATCGGCGTCGGCGCTGCCTCCGTCGACTTCCAGGTCGGCACCGGACGCATGCCGATGGCGCAGACCGCGCCGCAGGCTCCGGCCAAGACTCCCGAGTACACCAAGACCGAGCGCCGGCAGCTGGCGGCGTACATCGCGTCGCTGGCCCCCGGGCCGGCGATTCCTGACGGCGAGTACACCGATCTCGGCAGGGCCAGCGTCGAGGACATCCGCGAGGGCGGCGAGCTGTTCCGCGCCAACTGCACGGCCTGCCACAACTCGGTCGGCGCCGGCGGCGCCATGCCCGGCGGCAAGTACGCGCCGTCGATCAAGGGCGTCACCGCC
>JBEVGQ010000189.1:0-8584 GCA_040511655.1 Aeromicrobium sp.
CAGCCACGGTCGGACCGGTCCGACCGCTCGCCGAACTCGGCCAGCAGGGCCGCGACCTGCTTGGCGCCCAGCCCGCGCAGGCGCCGGCTCTCGGCGATGCCGATGCGCTGCATGATCTCGTGGGCGCGCACCGAGCCGACGCCCGGCATGGCCTGCAGCAGGTCGACCACGCGCAGCTTGGCCACGACCTCGTCGTCGGTCGCCCGCTGCAGCACCTCGGCGAGCGACAGCTCGGACGTCTTGAGGCGCGCCTTGACGTCGGCCCGCGCCTGACGTGCTGCGGCCGCCTTCTCGAGCGCGGCGGCGCGCTGCTCGTTGGTGAGACTCGGGAGTGCCACAGGGGTCACCTCTCTGATCGGTACGGTCGCCGGATCAATTCAGCGTGACGTCGCAGGTCTTCTGGACGTCCTCGACCACGGCCTTGCGCTGCTTGGCCGTGTCGTTGAACCGGGCATAGGCCTTCTGGATCGCCTCGACATCGGCGTCGTCGGCCTCGGCCCGCTTCTCTGGGTCGTTGAGGCCGTCGAAGGTGATGCCGGCCTTCTTCTGCGCCTTCTGCACGCTGCGCATGGCCGTGTCGATCGTGGTCCAGTCACGGCCGATCTTCTCGGGGTCGGTCGCCGCGATGCGACGCACCGCCCGGGCCTCCTTGGCGAAGGCGGCATCGGTCGCGGCCGAGCCGAAGCTGTTAAGGGCGCGCTGGTTCTCCTTGACGGCCGCGCAGTACGCGCTGTCGCCGCCGCACCCGCTCAGCACGGTGGCGGCGAGCAGGGTCGTCGCGAGCACCGCAGCGGTCTTGGTCGTCCGGTGCCTGTTCATGGGTTCTCTCCTCGGTCGGGCAGCCCGTGGGGCGCCTTCACGACCCTACAAGTTCGGCGTTGACCCGGGCCGCGGCCTCGCGCAGCGCCGTCACGTCGGGGCCCGCGGACAGCACACCGCGCGACGTCGACGGGATGACCTGGTCGATGACGTCGCCGAACAGCCGGCGGATGTCGTCGACGGTGCCGCCCTGGGCGCCGAAGCCCGGGACCAGGAGCGGGCCGTTGATCGCGAGGTCTTCCGACGAGCTGCCGATCGTCGCTCCCACCACGGCGCCGTACGACCCCATCGGCACCGCGCCGGCGTTGAGCTCGGCCAGCTGCGCCAGCACGGAGCCGGCGACCGTGCGGCCGTCCTGCACGGCGTGCTGCACCTCGGGTCCCTCGGGGTTCGAGGTCAGCGCCAGGACGAACACCCCGGCGTCGTTCTTCTCCGCGACCTCGAAGAACGGCGTCAGCGAGCCGAACCCCAGGTACGGACTCACGGTGATCGCGTCGGCGGCCATCGGCGCGTCGTCGTCGAGGTAGGCCTCGGCGTAAGCCTGCGCCGTCGAGCCGATGTCTCCGCGCTTGACGTCGAGCACGACCAGCGAGCCGGTGTGCCGCAGATCCTCGATCGTCCGCTCGAGCACCACCACTCCCCTGGCGCCGAAGCGCTCGAAGAACGCCGACTGCGGCTTGACGAATGCGACCTGGCCGGCGAACGCCTCGACGCAGATGCTCGCGAAGCGGTCGAGGCCTTCGACGGAGTCGGGCAGCCCCCACTGCTCGAGCAGCGCCGCGTGCGGGTCGATGCCGATGCAGGCCGGTCCGTACGCCTGCATCGCCACGTGGGCCCGTGACCCGAAGCTCATGCCCGCTCCCCCCTGGCGCTGACGTTTCTGCAGACACGCCGACGGCGAGTCGGCAGAAACGTCAGGCCCAGCGTGAGGCTCATGCTCGTGCCTCGGTGACGAGCTTGCCCCAGTCCTGCAGCGAGGTGACGCCGATGCTGCCCTCGATGAGCGCCTCGATGCCCTGCACCGCGGCCGCCAGGCCCTGCACCGTCGTGATGCACGGGATGCCCTCGGCGACCGCCGCCGTGCGGATCTCGTAGCCGTCGATGCGCGGGCTGCCCCCCGAGGTCACGCCGTGCGGGGTGTTGATGATCAGCTGCACGTCCTGGTCGTGGATCTTCTCGACGATCGTGCTGCGCGCCTGTCCCTCGAGCGGCTCCTCGTTGAGCTTGCGGATGACCGTGGCCTTGACCCCGTTGCGTGCGAGGACGACCGCGGTGCCGCTGGTGGCCAGGATCTCGAAGCCCAGGTCGGCCAGCCGCTTGACCGGGAAGATCATGTGGCGCTTGTCGCGGTTGGCGACCGACACGAACACCTTGCCCGACGTCGGCAGGCCGTTCTGGGCGCCGGCCTGCGACTTGGCGAACGCCTGGCCGAAGCCTGCGTCGAAGCCCATCACCTCGCCCGTCGACCGCATCTCTGGGCCGAGCAGCGTGTCGACGTAGGTGCCCTCGTACGTGCGGAAGCGGTTGAACGGCATGACCGCCTCCTTGACCGCGATCGGCGCGTTGTCGGGCAGACGCCCGCCGTCGCCGGTCGCGGGCAGCGCACCGGCGGCGCGCAGCTCGGCGATCGTCTCACCCAGCATGAGCCGGGCGGCGGCCTTGGCCAGCTGGGTCGCCGTGGCCTTCGAGACGAATGGGACGGTGCGCGACGCCCGCGGGTTGGCCTCGATCACGTAGAGGATGTCCGACGACAGCGCGAACTGGATGTTGACCAGCCCGCGCACGCCGACGCCCCTGGCGATGGCCTCGGTGGCCTCGCGGATGCGCTGGATCTCGAGGTCGCCGAGCGTGATGGGCGGCAGGGCGCACGCCGAGTCGCCCGAGTGCACGCCAGCCTCCTCGATGTGCTCCATCACGCCGCCGAGGAACAGCTCGTGGCCGTCGTAGAGCGCATCGACGTCGATCTCGATCGCGTCGTCGAGGAAGCGATCGACCAGCACGGGCCGGTCGGGCGAGATCTCGGTGGCCCGGCCGATGTAGTCGGCGAGGGTCTCCTCGTCGTAGACGATCTCCATGCCGCGGCCGCCCAGGACGTAGGAGGGACGCACGAGCACGGGGTAGCCGATCTCGTCAGCGATCTCCTTGGCGTGGTCGAACGTCGTCGCCATGCCGTTCTTGGGGGCGACCAGCCCGGCCTCGGCCAGCACGCGGGCGAAGGCACCGCGCTCCTCGGCCAGCTCGATCGCCGCCGGCTGGGTGCCCACGATCGGCACGCCGGCCGCCTCGAGCCCCGCGGCGAGGCCGAGCGGCGTCTGGCCGCCGAGCTGCACGATGACGCCGGCCACGGGGCCCGCCTGCTGCTCGGCGTGCACGATCTCGAGGACGTCCTCGAGCGTCAGCGGCTCGAAGTACAGCCGGTCGGCGGTGTCGTAGTCGGTCGAGACGGTCTCGGGGTTGCAGTTGACCATGATCGTCTCGTAGCCGCCCAGCCCGTTGGGCGCCTCCGACAGCGCCATCGCGGCGTGCACGCACGAGTAGTCGAACTCGATGCCCTGGCCGATGCGGTTGGGGCCGCTGCCGAGGATCAGCACCGCCGGGCGGGTGCGCGGCGCGACCTCGGTCTCGTCGTCGTACGACGAGTAGTGGTACGGCGTGGTGGCGGCGAACTCCGCGGCGCACGTGTCGACCGTCTTGTAGACCGGACGCACGCCGAGCGCGTGCCGGACGCCGCGGACGACGTCCTCGCTCATGCCCCGGATGCGACCCAGCTGGACGTCGGAGAACCCGTGGCGCTTGGCACGGCGCAGCAGGGCCGGCGACAGCTCGGGTGCGTCGATGAGCTCGACCGCGATCTCGTTGATCAGGGCGAGCTGGTCGACGAACCACGGGTCGATCTTGGTGGCGTCGAAGATCTCCTCGGGCGTGGCGCCCGAGCGGATCGCGTCCATGACCTTCTTGATGCGGCCGTCGTGCGGCACGGCGATCTGCTCGAGCAGCGTCTGCTTGTCGAGCTCGACCCACGTCTTGCTCCAGTCGAACACCGCCTCGGGACGCTCCAGCGACCGCAGGGCCTTCTGCAGCGCCTCGGTGAAGTTGCGACCGATCGCCATCGCCTCGCCGACGGACTTCATGTGCGTCGTCAGGGTCGGGTCGGCCGCCGGGAACTTCTCGAACGCGAACCGCGGCACCTTGACCACGACGTAGTCGAGGGTCGGCTCGAACGACGCCGGCGTGCTGTGCCCATCTTCTCGGGCCGTGATGTCGTTGGGGATCTCGTCGAGCGTGTAGCCGATCGCGACCTTGGCGGCGATCTTGGCGATCGGGAAGCCCGTGGCCTTGGAGGCCAGTGCCGACGACCGGGAGACACGCGGGTTCATCTCGATCACGACGATGCGCCCGTCCGCGGGGTTGACCGCGAACTGGATGTTGCAGCCACCCGTGTCGACGCCGACCTCGCGGATGATGCCGATCGAGATGTCGCGCAGCCGCTGGTACTCGACGTCGGTCAGCGTCATGGCCGGCGCGACCGTGATGGAGTCGCCGGTGTGCACGCCCATGGGGTCGAAGTTCTCGATCGAGCAGACGATCACGACGTTGTCGGCGGTGTCGCGCATGACCTCGAGCTCGTACTCCTTCCAGCCGAGGATCGACTCCTCCAGGAGCACCTCGGTGGTGGGGCTGAGAGCCAGGCCCGAGCCGGCGATGCGGTGCAGGTCGGCCTCGTCGTAGGCGAGGCCAGAGCCCGAGCCGCCCATCGTGAAGCTGGGCCGGACGACCACGGGGTACCCGCCGAGTCCTTCGACGCCGTCGAGGCACTCCTGCATCGTGTGGCAGATGACGGAGTTAGCCGACTCGGCGCCCCACTCGGGGGGCAACGTCGCGACGACCTCCTTGAACGACTCGCGGTTCTCGCCCTTCTGGATGGCGTCGATCGAGGCGCCGATCAGCTCGACGTCGTACTTGGCGAGCACACCGGCGTCGTGCATCTGGATCGCGGCGTTGAGCGCCGTCTGGCCGCCCAACGTCGCGAGCAGCGCGTCGGGACGCTCCTTGGCGATGACCTTCTCGACAAACTCGGGGGTGATCGGCTCGACGTAGGTCGCGTCGGCGAACTCCGGGTCGGTCATGATCGTGGCGGGGTTGGAGTTGATCAGGATGACCCTGATGCCCTCCTCGCGCAGCACGCGGCAGGCCTGGGTGCCGGAGTAGTCGAACTCGCAGGCCTGGCCGATCACGATCGGACCCGAGCCGATGACCAGGACGCTCTTGATGTCTGTTCTCTTGGGCATCAGTTCTCCTCGCCGGTTGAGCTCGTCGAAACCTCGGCGCCGGTCGTGTGTGTGGTCATGAGCTCCACGAATCTGTCGAAGAGGTAGGCCGCGTCGTGCGGTCCGGCCGCGGCCTCCGGGTGGTACTGGACGCTGAACGCCGGCTGGTCGAGCAGCGCGAGGCCCTCGACGACGTCGTCGTTGAGGCACACGTGCGTCACCCGTCCGGGGCCGAAGGGGGTGTCGAACTGCCCCGTGAGCGGGGCGTCGACGGCGAAGCCGTGGTTGTGCGCCGTGATCTCGACCTTGCCGGTCGTCAGGTCCTGCACCTGCTGGTTGATGCCGCGGTGGCCGTAGACCAGCTTGTACGTGCCGCGCTCGAGCGCGCGGCCGAAGATCTGGTTGCCGAGGCAGATGCCGAAGTACGGGATGCCCGCGCCCAGCACCTGCTTGAGCAGCTCGACCGCGTGCTCGGCGGCCGCGGGGTCGCCCGGGCCGTTCGACATGAACACGCCATCGGGCGCGAGTGCCCGGACCTCCTCGAAGGTCGAGGTCGCCGGCATGACGTGCACCTCGATGCCGCGCTCGGCCATGCGGCGCGGCGTCATCCCCTTGATGCCCAGGTCGATCGCGGCGACCGTGAACCGCTTCTCGCCCACGGCCGGGACGACGTACGTCTGCTCGGTCGTGACGTCGGCGAGGAAGCTCGCGCCCTTCATCGGCGGCGCGGCGTTGACGCGTGCGAGCAGCGACTCGACGTCGGACGACGACGAGCTGATCGCACCGCGCATCGACCCGCGCTCGCGCAGGTGACGGGTCAGCGCACGCGTGTCGACGCCGGAGATGCCGACGACCCCTTGCGCCGCCAGCTCGTCGCCGAGCGACCGGTTCGAGCGCCAGCTGCTGCGCACGCGAGCGGGATCGCGCACGACGTAGCCGTCGACCCAGATGCGACGCGACTCGAAGTCCTCGTCGTTGACGCCGGTGTTGCCGATGTGCGGGGCGGTCATCGCGACGATCTGGCCCTTGTACGACGGATCGGTCAGCGTCTCCTGGTAGCCGGTCATGCCGGTGCTGAAGACGATCTCGCCGACCGTGTCTCCGATGGCCCCGTACGACTCACCGCGGAAGACGCGGCCGTCCTCGAGGACGAGAATGGCTTCGGTCATGCGCTGACACCTTCTTTGGACGACGGAGCGACGAGTGCGCCGTCACGGACGGTCGGTCTGCCGCGCAGGAACGTCGCGACGATCGTGCCGGGCAGCGTGAGCCCGGCGTAGGGGTTGTTGCGGGACAGCGAGGCGGTGTCGCGGGCGTCGATCGTCCGGCTCGCCGCCGGGTCGACCAGCACGATGTTGGCGGGCTCGCCCACGGCCAGCGGACGCCCCTGGTTCGCCACGCGCCCGATCTCGGCGGGCTTGGTCGACATCGCATGGGCCACCTGCTCCCACGTGAGCCGTCCGGTGTCGACCATGGTCTGCTGGACGACCGACAGAGCGGTCTCGAGCCCAAGCATGCCGAAGGCCGCCGCCGACCACTCGCACTCCTTGTCCTCCATGGGATGCGGTGCGTGGTCGGTCGCGACGATGTCGATCGTCCCGTCGGCCAGGCCCTCGCGGACGGCCTCGACGTCGTCGTTGGACCGCAGCGGCGGGTTGACCTTGTAGATCGGGTCGTAGCCGCGCACCAGGTCGTCGCTCAGCAGCAGGTGGTGCGGCGTGACCTCGGCCGTCACGTCGATGCCGCGGCTCTTGGCCCAGCGCACGATCTCGACCGACCCGCGGGTCGACAGGTGGCACACGTGCAGGCGCGAGCCGACGTGCTCGGCCAGCAGCACGTCGCGGGCGATGATCGCCTCCTCGGCGACCGCGGGCCAGCCGACCAGGCCGAGCTCGCCCGACAGCGGGCCCTCGTTCATCTGGGCGCCCTCGGTGAGGCGGGGCTCCTGGGCGTGCTGCGCGACGACGCCGTCGAAGGCCTTGACGTACTCCAGAGCCCGGCGCATCAGCACGGCGTCCGAGACGCACTTGCCGTCGTCGGAGAAGACCCGCACGCCGGCGGCCGAGTCGGCCATAGCGCCGAGCTCGGCCAGCTGGGTGCCCTGCAGGCCGACCGTGACGGCGCCGACGGGCTGCACGTCGCAGTAGCCGCCCTCGCGCCCGAGGCGCCAGACCTGCTCGACGACGCCGGCTGTGTCGGCCACGGGCTCGGTGTTGGCCATCGCGTGCACGCACGTGAACCCGCCGCGGGCCGCGGCGCGCGAGCCGGTCAGCACCGTCTCGGCGTCCTCACGGCCCGGCTCGCGCACGTGGGTGTGCAGGTCGACCAGGCCGGGCAGGGCGACGAGTCCCGTGCCGTCGATCTCGACGTGGTCGCTCGTGTCGGCGGCGCCCGCCCCCACGGCCGTGATGACGCCGTCGGTGAAGGCGATGTCGACGGGATCGTTGCCGAGGAGCCGCGCTCCCCGGATGACGTAGCTGCTCATGACGTTCCTTCTTCACGTGCTTCGGACTCGCCGGCTGCGCCGCCGAGGAGGAGGTAGAGGACGGCCATGCGGACCGCGACGCCGTTGGTGACCTGCTCGACGATGACCGACCGCACGTGGTCGGCGACGTCGGCGGTGATCTCCATGCCGCGGTTCATCGGACCGGGATGCATCACGATCGCGTGCGACGGCAGACGGCCCAGGCGGGCGGTGTCGAGGCCGTAGCGGCGCGAGTACTCGCGAGCGCTCGGGAAGTACGAGGCGTTCATCCGCTCGGCCTGCACGCGCAGCATCATGACGGCGTCGGCCTTCTCGAGCGACCCGTCGAGGTCGTACGAGGTCTCGACGGGCCAGTGCTCGACGCCGACCGGCAGCAGCGTGGGCGGCGCGACGAGCGTGACGCGGGCGCCGAGCGTGTGCAGCAGCAGGGCGTTGGACCGCGCCACGCGACTGTGCAGCACGTCGCCGACGATCGTGATGTTCTTGCCCGCGAGGTCGGTTCCGGTCGACTCGACGAGGTGCCGGCGCATCGTGAAGGCGTCGAGCAGGGCCTGCGTCGGGTGCTCGTGGGTGCCGTCGCCTGCGTTGATGACCGCGCCCTTGGTCCAGCGCGCCTGGGCCAGGCGGTGCGGCGCGCCGGACGAGTGGTGCCGGATGATGACGGCGTCGGCGCCCATGGCCTGCAGCGTCAGGGCCGTGTCCTTGAGGCTCTCGCCCTTCGACACGCTCGACCCCTTGGCCGAGAAGTTGATGACGTCGGCACTGAGGCGCTTGGCGGCCGCCTCGAAAGAGATGCGGGTGCGGGTCGAGTCCTCGAAGAACAGGTTGACGACGGTGCGTCCGCGCAGCGTCGGCAGCTTCTTGATCGGGCGACTCGCCACCCCCAGCAGCTCTTCGGCGGTGTCGAGGATGCGGATCGCGTCGGTGCGGTCGAGGTCGCCGGCGCTCAGCAGGTTCGTGATCACGACGACACCTCCGAGCGCGTCGAGTCGGTGATCGAGACCGAGTCGGT
>JBEVGQ010000190.1:0-2561 GCA_040511655.1 Aeromicrobium sp.
CTGGCCACCGGGGTGGTCATGCTCCCCCTGACGGTGCTGAGCACGGCCGCGACGTCCTGCGACGAGCCCGACAGGGTGGGGGCGGTGGTCCGCGCCACCATGCCGTTCACGCCGTCCGACGAGACGAGGGAGACGCGGCTGGTGATGAGCATCGACTTCCGCACGGAGGTGTCGCTCGACGCAACGGGGCGGCTCACCCGCCTGACCGATGCGGATCGCAAGGAGCTCGACCGTGTGGGACGCAACCTGACCGAGCGGACCTGCGACGGCGCGGGGACGTGCTGGCGCATCGGCGACGCTGAGGAACGCACGGTCGACGTCTCGCACGACGACGGTCGCACGTGGGACACCGAGTACCAGGCCGACGGCGACGAGGTCGAGGCCGAGCTCCCTGCACCCGGTCCCGTCTGCCCGACACAGTCGGGGTCGCTCCGAGGGCTGGGCGTCCTGACGCATGCCGGGGTGTCGTGGGTCGTCGTCGGCGCCGGGGCGGCCGGGCTGCTGCTGCGCTCGCCCGACGGGGACTGGCGTCTGGTCACGATGTCGGAGCTGCAAGAGGTTCCGAGGCCGTGAGGATGGGGCAAACGCCTCATGTTCTCGCGGGCCTGTCGCTCCACGCTGGAGGTCGACGAAAGGAGCACGCGATGCCGAAGGTGTCGAAGACGAGCGCGACGAAGGTGACCGACATCGGGATCGGGCAGATCCACGAGGACACGGTGGACGGGTACGAGGTGGCCTTCCTCGACCTGCGTGAGGAGGTCGACATGGCCGGGCTGCTCCAGGGGCTTCCCGACGACCTGTGCCCGTGCCCGCACTGGGGCTACGTCACGGCGGGACAAGTCACGTTCACGTTCCGCGACCACACGGAGGAGTTCACCGCCGGCGACGCGTTCCACGTCGAGGGCGGCCACTCTCCGGCCGTGTCCGCGGGCACGTCCTGGCTGCTCTTCAGCCCGGCCGACGAGATGGCCGTGGTGAACGAGACCATCGAGCGCAACCTGGTGGCGATGCAGTCCGCGTGACCACCCCGCGTGTTCACACCGGGACGGGCTCCTCCTCGGCGAGGAGCCCGTGCTGCGTGGCGAACCACGCCGCGGCCGCGCGGTTGGAGGCGCCGATCTTGGTGTAGATGTGCTCGACGTGGTTGGCCACCGTCTTGGGTGAGATCACCAGGCGTGCTGCGATGTCCTTGTTCGTGCAGCCGCGGGCCAGCAGTCGCAGGACGTCGATCTCGCGGGCGGTGAGCCCCGCGGCACCGGGCCGCCGGCGCGACGCCCGGTGGCCGGCCCCGGCCAGCACCGCCTCGACGGCATCAGGGTCGAGCCGGCCCGCGCGTACCTCCCCCCGCAGCCGGGAGGCGGCCTCCACGGCAGACCGAGGCTCCCGGTGCGCGCGCGGTTCGCGCATCGACCGGTAGGCGTCCGCCGCTCCCAGCACCCGCGCGGAGCGGGAGATGGATGCCCCCGTCAGGCCGCGTGGGTGTCCGGAGCCGTCGAGCCGCTCGCGGTGCTGCACCGCGATGGCTCCCAGCGAGGCGAGCGCGGGTGACTGCCGCAGCATCCGCTCGGTCAGGTACGGCACCATCCGCAACCGTTCCCGCTCCCCTGTGCCGAGGGGCGTCCGCTTGTCCAGGATCGCGTTGCTCACGCCGAGCTTGCCGAAGCAGTGCACGAGGCCCGCGCGACGAACGTTCTGGACCTCGGCTGGTGACATGCCCATCCTCGACGCGGCTTCCGCCGCCAGGTCGGCCACGGCCCGGGCGTGGCCGAGCGAGTACGGCGACTTCAGGTCGATGAAGTCGGCGACGGCCAGCAGCCCCGCGTCGAATCGCTCGCCGACCAGCACGACGGCCAGGGCCGGCTCGGCCCCGATCACCGCTTCCCAGGTGTCGGCGGTGTCCAGGCCCGACAGCAGCATCTCGGCGTGCGCGTCGAACTCGTCCGCCAGGTCAGGGTCGAACTGCTTGCCCCGCTGCTGACGCACGAGCGCCTTCGCCGCCTCGACACCGCCCACGCGGTGGGCCACCTCGGCGAACTCGCCGATGGAGGCCAGCCTCGCCGCGATCGGCACGTCGCCGCCGCGCAGCGCGCCTGGCCAGCCCTTGCCGTCCCACTGCTCGTACGAGGCGTCCAGCGCGTCCAGCGTCTGCTCCGACAGGCCGAGTGCGTCCCCCAGACGGCGGGCCATCTCGGAGTGGTGGGTGATCATCGCGCTCAGGTCGCGGTGTGCCGACACCACGAACTCCAGGCCGACCCGGAACCGGTCGAGGACGTTGTCGCTGCCCGATCCGACCATGCGGAGCCCGGCCACCGCACTCTTCACACCGTGCACGCCATGCTGGTACTTGTCGGCCTTCAGGGCGATGTCGTCCCCGAACCACTTCGCCTGCTCGTGTGCGTCCGAGTGGCAGCCCACGTTGACCAGCAGACCCGTGTAGTAGACCGAGACCTTGTCGTCGTCGTCGACCCCGGCCTGCTCAGCGAGTCGAAGGGCGATGAGCGACTGCCGGAGCACGTGCTCCATCGGCTGGCCGAAGCCGAGGTCGATCCCGAGGGACAGCG
>JBEVGQ010000191.1:0-4972 GCA_040511655.1 Aeromicrobium sp.
TCAGGCCCCCGGCGTGGGCATGAAGTCGGGATCGGCGGCGGGCGCCTCGGCCGACGCGCCGGCACCGGCGTAGGCCTGGTCGGACCAGTTCTCCAGCTCGGTCATCACCTCGGCGTGCTTGTCGACGCACACCACCACGAGGTCACCGCGGTTGGCGCGGCTCATCGCGTGGCGCACTGCCTCGATCTCCTCCAGCACGAGCTCGGCCTGCTTGCAGCGGGCGCCCTCGGCCATCGCCGCCTGCACGCCCTCCATCACCAGCGCGGCGGTGGCGCCGCGCTCGCGACCGCGGAGCGCCACGTCCTCCCGGACGATGCACACGTCGAAGTGCTGGGCCGCGATGTGGCCCAGCTCGACCATGTCCTGGTCGCGCCGGTCGCCGGCGGTGGCGATGATGCCGATCCGCGAGGGTCGGGCGAGGTCGTGCGAGGACTCGAGCGAGTCGCCCACGCGGTCGACGAAGTCGCCGAGCATCTTCATGCCGGGTGCGTTGTGGCAGTAGTCGACGATGACGTTGACGCCGTCGACCTCGACCTCGTTGAGGCGGCCGGGGGAGAGGTAGTAGTTCGTCGAGAAGGTGCGCAGGCCCTGGCGGATGTCGTGCAGGGGTGCCCCGGCCGCGAAGGCGGCAGCGGCTGCGGCGAGCGAGTTCTGGACGTTCATCCGGGCCCGCCCGTTGAACGTCGCGGGCAGCAGGTGGGTCCACGCCAGCTGCATCTCCCGGCGTCCGTGCTGGACGACCATCATCTCGCCGCGGTCGCTGGGGTTGAGCACGATCGCCTTGCCGCCGCGACGGCAGTGGGCGTCGATCATCTCGCGCACCTCGCTGCCGGGCTCCTCCATCGAGAACCACACCACCTGGCCCGAGCACTTGCGGCGCATCTCGCGCACCAGCGGGTCGTCGGCGTTGAGCACGGCGTGGCCGTCGCGCGGCACCGCCTCCACGATCACGGCCTTCACGTCGGCGAGCTGCTCGACGGTGTCGATGCCCCGCAGGCCGAGGTGGTCGGGCTGCACGTTGAGCACGACGGCGACGTCGTTGCGCTCGTAGCCGAGTCCCTCGCGCAGGATGCCGCCGCGGGCGACCTCGAACACGGCGAAGTCGACGCGCGGGTTCTGCAGGACCATCCGCGCCGATCGGGGACCGGACGCGTCGGCCCGGATCACGAGCCGCTCGTCGATCACGACGCCGTCGGTCGAGGTCATCCCGACCTTGCGGCCCATGCCCTTGAAGATGTGGCTGATCATCCGGCTCGTGGTCGTCTTGCCGTTGGTGCCGGTCACGGCCACGATCGGGATCCGCGACGTCGCACCCGGCGGGAAGAGCATGTCGACCACCGGCTTCGCGATGAACTGGGGCTCGCCGATCGTCGGGTGGGTGTGCATCCGGAAGCCGGGCGCGGCGTTGACCTCGCAGATCGCGCCGCCGGTCTCGCGGACCGGCTGGGTGATGTCGGGGCAGATGAAGTCGATGCCGGCGATGTCGAGGCCGACCATGCGCGCGGCCTCCTCGGCGATCTCGACGTTCTCCGGGTGTGCCTCGAAGGTCCGGTCGATCGAGATCCCGCCGGTCGACATGTTGCCGGTCAGCGCGAGCTTCACCATCTCGCCCTCGGCCGGGACCGAGTCGAGGGTGTGGTCCTGGTCGGCGAGCACCTCGACGGCCGCGTCGTCGACCTTGATCCGGGTCAGCACCTTCTCGTGGCCGACACCTCGCCGCGGGTCGGCGTTGGTCAGGTCGACCAGCTCCTGCACCGTCGACGTGCCGTCACCGGTCACCGACGCGGGCACGCGCTCGGCGATCGCGACCATCCGGCCGTCGATGATCAGGCAGCGGTAGTCCTTGCCGGTCACGAACGACTCGACGATGACGTTGCCACGGCGCGACTGCTCGGCCGCGATCGGGAACGCAGCGCGTACGTCGTCCTCGTCCTGCAGGTCGAGGCACACCCCGCGACCGTGGTTGCCGTCGAGCGGCTTGAGCACGACCGGGTAGCCGATCCGCCTGGCGGCGGCCACCGCGCCGTCCTCGGTGCGGACGTTGTCCTGCTTGGGCACCGGGAGGCCGGCAGCACCGAGGAGCTTGGTGGTGAGGTCCTTGTCGGAGGCGATGTCGACGGCGATCGACGACGTCTCCGACGTCATCGTGGCGCGGATCCGCTTGGCGTGGACGCCCTGGCCGAGCTGGACGAGGGAGTACTGGTTGAGCCGGATCCACGGGATGTCGCGCGAGACCGCCTCGTCGACGATCGCCTGCGTCGAAGGCCCGAACGCGGTGCGCTCGGCGCGACGGATGAAGTCGTCGCGCTCGGTCTCCCAGTCGAACTCCGGGTCTCCCTCGACCAGGTGGTTGACCAGCGTGACCGCGAGGCGGCCGGCGGAGAGGCCGACGTTCTCGTCGACGTAGCCGTAGATGATGTTGTAGCGGCCGACCTCGCCCTTGACCTGCCGCGTCTTGCCACGACGGATGTCGTGCCCGACGAGCTGCTGGAGCGCCAGCGCGACGTGCTCGGCGACGTGGCCGAGCCAGGTGCCCTCGTTGAGGCGCTCGAGGAAGCCGCCGCGACGACCGCGCGAGCAGGAGTGCTCGCGCAGGCCGGGCAGCATCGCGACCAGGTCGTCGGTGAAGCCGGGGATCGTGTTGGTGGGGAACTGCTCGAGCGAGCCGAGGTCGACCACGAGGTGGATCGACCTGTCGTAGGACCAGACGTTGGCTCCGCGGTAGACGCGCGTCTCGACGATCTCGAGGTCCGGGGTGGGTCGCTCGCTCATGCAGTTCCTCCGTGCGTCTGGGGGTGGACTTATGAAGAGGTGGGGGGTGTACGACGCTTCTTGAGGCGTCGTGCGATCGCTGCCGGGGTGGCGTCGGCCGCGGCGATGTCGCGGGCCAGCTGGCGCAGGTCACGTCCGGCCTCGGCCAGCTCGTCGGCCTCCTCGGGGTCGACCGCCGGCTGCTGGGCCACGAGCGCCCTGGTCGTGAGGTCGAAGACGGCACCCTCGGGCAGCGTGTGGAAGACGACGCCGCTGGCCAGCAGCGGCGAGGACCGCTTGGCCTCGTAGGCGTTGGACACCATCCGGGAGCCGTCGAAGATCGTCACCGCGCCCTTTCCCAGCACGCGCATGACGAGGTCGCCGTCGACGTCCTCCACGAGGCCGCAGGTGTCCTCGTCGACGCCGATGCCCAGCAGCTGCGGGCTCTGGGCGACGATCATCAGCAGCCGGCCGTAGCGGTTGCGCTGGTCGAAGTGCTGGTCGATGACGGTCTCGCCGACGAGCCCGAGCCCGGCCGCCACCTGCGTCATCCGCTGCTTCGGGGTCGCGCCGCCGACGCCGAAGGCGACCATGTGCGACGACTGGATGCTCGCTCCGGCCGACGTGCCGGCGACCACCGCGCCGCGCTCGTGGGCGCGCAGGATCGCCTCGCCCACCGGCGTGCCGCACACGATGGAGGACAGCTTGAGCTGGTTGCCCCCGGTCATGAAGACGCCGGTGGCCTCGTCGATCGCCTTCACCAGGGCCGGGTCGTGGGCCTGCTCGCGCGACTCCGGCCGCACCGCGTCGACCGCGGCCGCACCGAACTTGGTGAACAGCGCGTCGTAGACCTCGACCACCTCGCGACCGAGCGACGAGGCCGTCGGGATGACGGCGATGCGCGCGTCGCGGCCGCCGCTGAGGGCGACGAAGTGCTTGAGGATCGTCGGCTTGCGCACCTTGTCCTCGGCGCCACCGATGATCATGAGTGGTCCCCTGGGCATGACAGGCAGGCTAGCGGCTGGAAGGGTGGGGCCATGCAGGAGTCAGGCAACCGTGACGCGGCCGGGGGTCGCGACGACGGCGTGCGCCGGCTGGTGGTCATGCGTCACGCCAAGGCCGAGTCGGTCGCCCCGTCCGACCACGAGCGCTCCCTGGCGCCGAGCGGTCGGGCCGACGCAGCGGCCGCAGGGCGGTGGCTGGCGGAGCAGGCCGTGGTGCCCGACGCGGCGCTCGTCTCCGACGCGCAGCGCACCCGCGACACCTGGGCGGAGCTGTCCGGCGCGGCCGGCTGGGACTGCGCGCCCGACTTCTCCGCCGCGCTCTACGCCGCGGGCGCCGACTCCGCCTTCGACCTGGTGCACGAGATCGATCCCGCGGTGCGGACGCTCGTGGTCGTCGGGCACAACCCGACCATGGCCTACGTCGCCGAGCTCCTCGACGACGGCGACGGCGACGACGACGCGTCGACCGGCATGATCACCCGCGGGTTCCCGACCTCGGCGCTCGCGGTCTTCGAGGTCGACGTGCCGTGGGCCGACCTCGGCCCCGGCACCGGGCGCCTGAAGGCGTTCCACGTCGTCGACGCGTGAGGTCGCCCGGCACCGGCCCCGGGACCGTCGAGCGGCTCCGCGCGGCGGGCTGCGTGTGGGCCGAGGACGAGGCCACGCTGCTCACGGCGGCGGCCGCCACCCCGCAGGACCTCGAGGAGCTGGTCGCCCGCCGGGTTGCCGGAGAGCCGCTGGAGACCGTGCTCGGCTGGGTGGACTTCCTCGGCCGGCGGCTCGTGGTCGCGCCGGGGGTCTTCGTGCCACGCCGCCGCACCGAGCTCCTGGCCCGGACGACGATCGCCCACGTCAGTCGGCGCCGATCGCCGGTGGTGCTGGAGATGTGCTGCGGCGTGGCGCCGGTCGCCGCCTGCATCGAGGACGTCGGCGAGCTGCACGTCGCCGACCTGAGCAGGGCGGCGCTGGACTGCGCGCGCACCAACGCACCCACCGCCGCGCTCCACGAGGGCGACCTCTACGACGCGCTCCCGCTGCACCTGCGCCGGCGGGTCGACGTGCTCGCCGCGAACGCTCCCTACGTCCCGACCGACCGGATCGCCGACATGCCGCCCGAGGCCCGCGACCACGAGCCGCACGCAGCCCTCGACGGCGGTCCCGACGGGGTCGACCTCCACCGCAGGCTCGCCGCGGGTGCCCCTGACTGGCTGGCACCC
>JBEVGQ010000192.1:0-6596 GCA_040511655.1 Aeromicrobium sp.
CTGGGGTCGTCCGCGCCGGTGCGGACGAACCCAGATTCTTGCGTCAGCCGGCGACCGGGTCTCAGAACAGCGCGGTGGCCAGGGCCCGACGCGCGGTCATGACGGCGGGATCGGCGATGCCGACCACCGTGAAGAGCTCGAGGAGGCGCTCGCGGATGCGATCGCGCTCGTCCCCGGTCGTGGTGCGCACCAGCGAGATCAGCCGGTCGAAGGCGTCGTCGACATGGCCGCCGCTGATGTCGAGGTCGGCCACCAGCATCTGGGCGTCGATGTCGCCCGGGTGGTCGGCTGCCGCAGCGCGGGCGGCCTGCAGGTCGGCGTCCTTCGTGCGCGACAGCCACTTGACGCGGGCCAGCCGCTCGGCCACCTCGACGTCGGCGGGGTACTGCACCCGCAGCTTCTCGTACTCGGCGACGGCCGCGTCGAAGTCGCTGGCCATGAAGGCCTCTTCGGCAGCAGCGAACCGGGGGTCCTCGGGCTCCTCGGCCTCGGCGGCACCCGCAGGCTCCTCGCCGACGGGCTGGGCGCGGCCGGTCAGCCCGTTCTCGGCCGCGATGCGCACGAGCTCGTCGAAGTAGCGGCGCATCTCGGCCTCGTCGACGGTGCCCTGGAACAGCGGGACCGGCTGCCCCTTCACCAGACCGGCGACGTAGGGCACGCCCTGCACCTGCAGGGCCTGCGCGATCTGCGGGTTGGAGTCGACGTCGACGCGAGCCAGCAGGATCTGGCCGGCGTACGAGCTGACCACGCTGCTCAGCAGGTCGTTGAACGGAGCGCTCTGCGGCGAGCGGGACGACCACAGGCCGAGCACGACGACGTGCGACATCGAGGCCTCGAGCGCGACGGACTGGAAGGTCGACTCGTCGATGTCGACGACGTACGACCCCGTACCCGTGCCCTGCGCGGGGGCCGGACGTGCGGCGGGCTGCTTCAGTGCGGACAGATCGATGGCACCGGGGCGCGAGAAGTTCATGACTCCATAGTAGGAACTGCCCGTGACGCTCCGCGCGGCCGGCGTGGTCAGTACTGCTGGTCGATGATGCGCTGCTGGTCGTTCGGCCGACGACCGCGCAGCCCGGCATCCTGCACGACCTTCTGGATCGCGTGGTCGATGACGTCGACGTCGGCGATGTAGCGGATGTGGCGCACGCCTTGCTCCTGCGCCGCAGACTCGAACGTCATGTGGCCGTAGGTGAACGGCCAGCGTCCGAGGAGGGGACGCTCGACCGTGACGTCGAGGATGCGGTTGATCGGCACCGTGGCCCGCTTCGTCGAGAAGATGCCGGTGACGCGGAAGACCCGCATGTCGGTCAGGACGAAGATGTCGCGCTTGTCGCGCAGCCACAGGTAGACGGCATGCCCGGTCAGGCCGGCGGCCAGCAGCAGCGGGAGCCAGCCGATGCTGGCGGGTCCGATCACCGCGACGACCACGAGGACGACGGCGCCGGCGATCTCGGCGATCGATCGCGCGTAGACGATCGGGTGGTGCGCGTACTCCCCCACCTTGTGCTCGGTCGGGTTCTGGAGCAGGTTGCCGTCGATGTCGTGATCGGGAAGCAGCTCCAGGACCCAGTCGAGCAGCGGCCGGATCATGGCCGGACTACTCGACCAGCTCGTTGAAGAACACGCCGAACTGCCGGAAGGCGTCCATGATCGCGCCGAAAGCATCGCTCACGACGTCGGCGGCGCTGGCGGGCGTGTTCAACAGGTAGTAGACGACGAACCCGACCACGAGCAGCGCAATGACCTTCTTCAGCACGACCTCATTGTGTCCGTGCGACCGCCAGAACCACGGCAGGCGCGCCGGGGCGACGGGGACAACCGTCGCGGTCAGAGCGTCTCGAGCAGGACGTCGGCCGCCGCGAACGGATCGGACTCGCCGGCCAGCACCTGGTCGGCGAGCGCGTCGAGCCGGACGTCGCCCGACACGTGGGCGAACCGGGCGCTGACCTCCGTCAACGCGAGCGCCTCGATCTCGCGACGGATGCGCGCGAGCCGCCTGCTGGTCAGCTCGCCGGAGCACTCGAGGTGGCGGCGGTGGTCGGCGATCGCCTCGACGACCTCGGCTACGCCCTCGCCCGTCGTGGCGGTCGTCAGCAGGACGGGCGGCTTCCACGTGCCGTCGGCGCGGTCGGTCATGCCGATGACGGACCGGAGCTCGCGGCGCGTCGACTGGGCCCCGTCACGGTCGGCCTTGTTGACGACGAAGACGTCGCCGATCTCGAGGATGCCGGCCTTGGCGGCCTGGATGCCGTCGCCCATGCCGGGGGCGAGCAGGACGATCGTGGTGTCGGCCAGCCCGGCGACGTCGACCTCGGACTGCCCCACGCCCACGGTCTCGACGAGCACGACGTCGCAGCCGGCCGCGTCGAGCACCCTCAGCGCCTGGGGAGCGGTGGCCGACAGCCCGCCCAGGTGACCGCGGCTGGCCATCGACCGGATGTAGACGCCGTCGTCCAGCGCGTGGTCCTGCATGCGCACGCGGTCACCCAGCAGCGCGCCGCCCGAGAACGGCGACGTCGGGTCGACGGCCAGCACGCCCACGCGGCGTCCGGCGGCGCGCAGGGCCGTGACGAGGGCCGAGGTGGACGTCGACTTGCCGACGCCCGGCGACCCGGTGATGCCCACGATGTGAGCGCCGCCGACGTGCTCGCGCAGGGCCGCACTGACCTCGCGCAGCGCCGGCGACCGGTCCTCGACCAACGAGATCAGCCGCGCCACGGCCCGTGGCTGACCGTCTCGTGCCTGCTGCACGAGCTCGGCCACGGGCGTGACGCGACTGACGCGACTCATCGACGGACCGTGCGCCGTCCGACTACTTCGAGGGCACGCGCAGGATCAGGGCGTCGCCCTGGCCCCCGCCGCCACACAGGGCGGCCGCACCGACGCCGCCGCCGCGACGTCCGAGCTCGAGCGCCAGGTGCAGCGCGATGCGGGCGCCGCTGGCACCGATCGGGTGACCCAGGGCGATCGCGCCGCCGTTGACGTTGACGATGTCGCCGGAGATGCCGAGCTCGGCCGTGCTGGCGATGCCGACGGCGGCGAAGGCTTCGTTGATCTCGACCAGGTCGAGGTCGGCGGGCGTGATGCCCTCCTTCTGGCACGCAGCGGCGATCGCGTTGGCGGGCTGGCTCTGGAGGCTCGAGTCGGGACCGGCGACGACACCGGCGGCACCGATCTCGGCGATCCACGACAGGCCGAGCTCTTCGGCCTTGGCCTTGCTCATCACGACGACGGCGGCCGCGCCGTCGGAGATCTGGCTGGCCGAGCCCGCCGTGATGGTGCCGTTCTTGTCGAAGGCCGGGCGGAGCTTGCCGAGCGACTCGGTGGTGGTGTCGCCGCGGACGCCCTCGTCGGCCGAGACGACGATCGGGTCGCCCTTGCGGGTGGGGATCTCGACGGGGACGATCTCCTCGTCGAAGACGCCGTTCTTCTGGGCGACGGCCGCCTTCTGGTGCGAGGCGGCGCTGAACGCGTCCTGCTCCTCACGGGTGAACTTCTGCTTCTCGGCGTTGATCTGCTCGGTGAGCCCGCCCATCGCCTGGTCGGTCAGCGCGTCCCAGAGACCGTCGGCGGCCATGTGGTCGACGAGCTTGGTGTCGCCGTACTTGGTGCCCTCGCGCGAGCCGAGCAGCATGTGCGGAGCCTGCGTCATCGACTCCTGGCCGCCGGCCACGACGATCTCGTGCTCGCCGGCGCGGATGAGCTGATCGGCCAGCGCGATCGCGTTGATGCCCGACAGGCACACCTTGTTGATCGTCAGCGCGGGGACGTCGAGCGGGATGCCGCCCTTGTGGGCCGCCTGGCGCGCCGGCACCTGACCGGCACCGGCCTGCAGCACCTGACCCATGATCACGTAGTCGACCTGGTCGCCCCTGACCCCGGCCTTCTCGAGGGCGCCCTTGATGGCCAGCCCGCCGAGGTCGGAGCCCGACAGGCTCTTGAGACCGCCCAGCAGGCGACCGATCGGGGTGCGGGCACCGGCGACGATGACGGACGGGTTCGCGGACTGGGTCATGGGAGGGGCTCCTTGGACGGCACTCACGGAAAGACTGGCCTTGTGACGATGCTGGGCACTTTACCCATCGGTAACGTCACGGTGACGGGAGTGTGCCCTGGATCACCCATCCGCACCGGGTCCGACTAGTTTGCCTCGCTGACTAGTCGACGCTAAGGTCTAGTCATGGACGACGACCTCCCCTCCGAGTGGCTGCGCGCCGTGCTGTCGCTCGCGGTCCTGTCGGTCGTCGCCCAGGAGGAGACGTACGGCTACGTCATCACCCAGCGCCTGAGGTCGGCCGGGCTCGGAGCGGTGAAGGGCGGGACGCTCTACCCCGTGCTCAACCGCCTCGAGGCCGCCGGGCATGTCACGTCGTCCTGGCGCGAGGGCATCGGCGGACCCGGACGCAAGTTCTTCGCCGTGACGGAGCAGGGCAGGACCCACCTGGCCGAGCGGTCGGCCGCATGGCACACCTTCACCGACCGGGCCGAGGGCCTGGTCCCCGACCACAGGAGCCGCCGATGAGCGCCGACCACCCCCGATCCGACTACCAGCAGCGCCTCGTCATGGCGCTGCGCCTCAAGGACGTGCCCGGCGACCGCATCGGCGAGATCGTCGCCGAGGTCGAGAGCCACGTCGCCGACACGGGCGAAGACCCGGTCGACGCGTTCGGCACGCCGAAGCAGTACGCGGCCAGCCTGACCGACGAGCACCGGCCCGAGCCACGGTGGCGAGCCGTGGTCGGGGTCGCGAGCTCCGCGGCGGCGGGCTGGCTCGTCGCCCAAGGACTCTTCGCGGTCCTGCTGGGCCACACCTACTGGGGGCGGACCGGATGGCTGTGGATCGCGGCGGGTCTCGCCGTGGGCGTGCCGGGATGGCTCAGCGTCTGGCGGCGGTCGACCCGCGTCCGCGACCCACGCACGGGCGACGACCTCGTCCCCTTCTCCCCCGGCGGCCTCGCGGTGCTCGTGGGGACGCCGGTCGTGCTGGTCGTGGCGGGCGTCGTGGCGATCCGCGTCTCGGGCTGACGACCCCGCGACCCTGCTCTACGCTGCTGGGCATGACTGAGCCCCTCGTGCCCGCCCACCTGCTGTTGACCATCGACCACGTCGGCATCGCCGTGCCCGACCTCGACGACGCGCTCGAGTTCTACGCATCCACGTTCGGCCTGCACTCGGTCCACGAAGAGGTCAACGAGGAGCAGGGCGTCCGCGAGGCGATGCTGGCCGTCGGCGACTCCGACACCCGCATCCAGCTGCTCGCACCCCTCAGCGAGGAGTCGACGATCGCCAAGTTCATCGCGCGCAACGGGCAGGGCATCCAGCAGCTCGCCTACCGCGTGGCCGACATCGACGCGGTCTCGGCGACGCTGCGCGAGCGCGGCGTGCGGCTGCTCTACGACGCACCCAAGCGCGGCACGTCCGACTCGCGGGTCAACTTCGTGCACCCCAAGGACGCCGGCGGCGTGCTGGTCGAGCTGGTCGAGCCGGCTGCCTCGCACTGAGTGCTGGATCACAGCCACGACGGGTGACGCATCCGGTTAACGCTCGGTAACATCGCCGCAACCTAACTGGAGGTACACCGTGCAGCAGATCCTGGATGCCATCCTCGCCGGCGACACCGCGCCGGAGGACTTCGCGGCCATCCCCCTTCCCGACACGTACAAGGGCATCACCGTCCACAAGGACGAGGTCGAGATGTTCGCCGGCCTGGCGAGCCGCGACAAGGACCCCCGCAAGAGCCTGCACCTCGACGACGTGCCGGTGCCCGAGCTGGCTCCGGGCGAGGCGCTGGTGGCGGTCATGGCCAGCGCGATCAACTACAACACGGTCTGGACGTCGATCTTCGAGCCCGTCTCGACGTTCTCCTTCCTCGAGCGCTACGGACGCCTGTCGGAGTACACCAAGCGCCACGACCTGCCGTACCACGTCGTCGGCTCCGACCTGGCCGGCGTCGTCCTGCGCACCGGCCCGGGCGTCAACGCCTGGAAGCCCGGCGCCGAGGTCGTCGCGCACTGCCTGTCGGTCGAGCTCGAGAGCCCCGACGGCCACGACGACACGATGATGGACCCGCAGCAGCGCATCTGGGGCTTCGAGACCAACTTCGGCGGGCTCGCCCAGCTCGCGATCGTCAAGTCCAACCAGCTGCTGCCCAAGCCCGACCACCTCACGTGGGAGGAGGCCGCCAGCCCCGGCCTGGTCAACGCGACGGCCTACCGTCAGCTGGTGTCCAAGAACGGCGCCCACATGAAGCAGGGCGACGTCGTCCTGATCTGGGGCGCGTCCGGCGGTCTCGGCTCTTACGCGACGCAGATGGCGCTCAACGGCGGCGCCATCCCGGTGTGCGTCGTCTCGTCGCCCGAGAAGGCCGAGATCGTCCGCTCGCTCGGCGCCGAGCACGTCATCGACCGCTCCGCGGAGGGGTACAAGTTCTGGAAGGACGAGAACACCCAGGACCCCAAGGAGTGGCAGCGCTTCGGCAAGAAGATCCGCGAGCTCACCGGCGGCGAGGACCCCGACATCGTCTTCGAGCACCCCGGACGCGAGACGTTCGGCGCATCGGTCTACGTCGCGCGCAAGGGCGGCACGATCATCAC
>JBEVGQ010000193.1:0-3826 GCA_040511655.1 Aeromicrobium sp.
TCCTGGCCGGCCCGCCGCTCGTGAAGGCCGCGACCGGCGAGGTCGTGACGGCCGAGGACCTCGGCGGCGGTGACGTTCACGCGCGCACGTCCGGGGTCGTCGACCACCTGGCCGACGACGACGAGCACGCCCTTCAGATCGTCCGCTCGATCGTCGGGACGTTCGAGCGTCCGACGTCCGAGCCCGCGCCGCACGAGCCCGTGCCGCCGCGCGAGGACCCCGAGACGCTGTACGACGTGGTGCCCGTCGACGGCCGCACGCCGTACGACGTCCGCGAGGTCATACGGCGCGTCGTCGACGACTCGCGGCTCCACGAGTTCAAGCCCCTCTACGGAGAGACGCTGGTGTGCGGGTTCGCCCGCATCGAGGGCTATCCGGTCGCGATCGTGGCCAACAACGGCATCCTGTTCAGCGAGTCGGCGCTCAAGGGCGCCCACTTCGTCGAGCTGGCCAACCAGCGCGGCATCCCGCTGGTGTTCCTGCAGAACATCACCGGCTTCATGGTCGGCCAGGAGTACGAGAACCGCGGCATCGCCAAGGACGGCGCCAAGCTCGTCACCGCCGTGGCGTCGTCGGTCGTCCCCAAGTTCACGGTCGTCATCGGCGGCTCGTACGGCGCCGGCAACTACGGCATGTGCGGGCGGTCGTACGACCCCCGGTTCCTGTGGATGTGGCCCAACGCCAAGATCTCGGTGATGGGCGGTGAGCAGGCGGCCGCGGTTCTCGCGACCGTCAAGCGCGACGGCATGGACAAGCGCGGCGAGCAGTGGTCGGCCGACGACGAGGCCGCGTTCCGTGCTCCGATCCGCGAGCAGTTCGACGAGCAGGGCTCGGCCTACTACTCCAGCGCCCGGCTCTGGGACGACGGCATCATCGACCCGGTCGACACGCGGCGCGTCCTGGCCATGGGCCTGCAGGTCGCCACCGCCGTTCCCGTGCCCGAGCCCCGCTTCGGCCTCTTCAGGATGTGACCGCATGACCGCTTTCTCCTCCGTCCTCGTCGCCAACCGCGGCGAGATCGCGCGCCGCGTGATCCTCGCCTGCCGCGAGGCGGGCCTGCGTAGCGTCGCCGTCTACTCCGACGCAGACGCCGATGCGCCCTACGTGCGGCTCGCCGACGACGCCGTCCGGCTCGGACCCGCCCCGGCGTCCGAGTCGTACCTCTCGGTCGAGCGCGTCCTCGCCGCCGCGGCGGAGTCGGGCGCCGAGGCGATCCATCCGGGCTACGGCTTCTTGTCCGAGCGCTCCGAGCTGGCCCGCGCCGTCGTCGACGCCGGGCTGGTCTTCATCGGCCCGACCGCCGACGTCATGGACGCGATGGGACGCAAGGACCGTGCTCGCGCGATCGCCGAGAGCGCGGGGGTGCCGGTCACGCCGCAGTACGCGGTCGATGCCGTCCCCGACGACGCCTACCCCGTGCTGGTCAAGGCGGCCGCCGGAGGCGGTGGCAAGGGCATGCGCATCGTGCGCGAGGCGTCGGCGCTGGTCGAGGCGGTCGAGGCGGCCCGCCGCGAGGCCGCCTCGGCGTTCGGCGACGACACCCTGCTGGTCGAGACGTACGTCGAGGCCGGCCGCCATGTCGAGGTGCAGGTCTTCGGCGACGAGCAGGGCACCGTCGTCCACCTCTTCGAGCGCGACTGCTCCGTGCAGCGTCGGCACCAGAAGGTCGTCGAGGAGGCGCCGGCGTTCGGGCTCACCGACGAGCTGCGGCGGACGCTCCACGAGTCGTCGGTCGCCCTGTGCCGCGAGGTCGGCTACACGGGCGCCGGGACCGTCGAGTTCCTCGTCGCCGACGACGGCGCCGGCGGCCAGCGGGCCTACTTCCTGGAGATGAACACCCGCCTGCAGGTCGAGCACCCCGTCACCGAGCAGATCACGGGCGTCGACCTGGTGCAGTGGCAGCTGGCCGTCGCGGCCGGCGAGCCCCTGCCGCTGACACAGGACGCGATCACCGCGACCGGGCACGCGATGGAGGTGCGCGTCTACGCCGAGGACCCCTACACGGCCTTCCTGCCGCAGGCCGGGCACGTCGACGCCGTGGCCTGGCCCGAGCACGCCCGCGTCGAGACCGATCTGCTGGGCGATGCCGAGGTGTCGACGGCGTACGACCCGATGCTGGGCAAGATCGTCGTCACCGGCGCCGACCGTGAGGACGCCCGCCGTGCGATGGTGGCCGCGCTCGACGACACCGGCATCTTCGGCATCACGACCAACGTCGGCTTCGTCCGGCGGCTCGTCGCCAGCGCGGAGTTCGCCGCGGGCGACATCCACACCGCGTGGCTCGACAGCGCGGCGTCCGCGGCGCTGCTCGAGCCGCCCTCGCTGCCCGAGGCCGCGGTGGCGGCGGCGGCCAGGCTGTGGGCGACCTACGACGTCATCCCGCGCGACGGGGTCTTCGGCAGCGTCGACGGCTGGCGCTCCGGTGGGGAGTCGGCACCGCTCACGGTCGTGATGACCGACGAGACCGGGCACCGCTGGACGTCCCATCTCGCCCCGGACGATCTCGCGGACGGCGGTGAGCTCGCGATCGTCGACCACGACGGCGTCGCGATCGCGTGGGAGGGCCAGGTGTGGTCGCTCGAGCTGCCCGATCCGATGCGTGGCGGTCACCAGCGCGGTGCCGCCACGGACGCCGACGTCGTGTCGCCCATGCCCGGCACGGTGCTGCGGGTCGACGTCGCCGAGGGCGACTCGGTCGCGGCCGGCCAGACCCTCGGCGTCGTCGAGGCCATGAAGATGGAGCTGCCGCTGGCCGCACCCTACGACGGAACCGTCGCGTTCGTGGGCGCGGCCGTCGGCGAACAGGTGCCCATCAAGCACGTCCTCTTCTCGGTGGAGCCAGCCCTTCGACAGGCTCAGGAGGGCCCATGACCCGGCCCATGGTCGTCCGCGACGAGGCGCTGCCCGCTGCGGTGACGATCTACGAGGTCGGGCCGCGCGACGGGCTGCAGAACGAGTCGGCGATCGTGCCGGTCGAGGTCAAGGCCGAGTTCGTCGCACGTCTGGTGGGCGCGGGCCTGCCGATCGTCGAGGCCACCAGCTTCGTCCACCCCGCGTGGGTCCCGCAGCTGGCCGACGCCGCCGAGCTCGTCGCACGACTGCCGATGGACGGCCCGACGCCGCTGCCTGTGCTGGTGCCCAACGAGCGCGGCCTCGACCGCGCGCTCGAGGCCGGGGTGCGTCACGTCGCGATCTTCGCCAGCGCCACCGAGACCTTCGCGCGCAAGAACCTCAACTCGTCCCTCGACGACCAGATGGCGATGTTCGAGCCCGTCGTCTCGCGGGCCCGCGAGGCCGGCCTCGACGTCCGTGCCTACGTCTCGATGTGCTTCGGCGACCCGTGGGAGGGTCCGGTCGCGGTCGACCAGGTCGTCGCGGTCGGACGCCGGCTGCTCGACCTCGGCGCGTCGCAGCTGTCGATCGGCGACACGATCGGCGTCGGCACCGCGGCGCACGTCCAGGCGCTGGTGCGGGCGTTCGGCGACGCCGGGACGGCTACGGACTCGCTCGCGATGCACTTCCACGACACCTACGGGCAGGCGCTCGCCAACGCCCACGCGGCGCTGCAGGTCGGCATCACGACGTTCGACGCGTCCGCGGGCGGGCTCGGCGGCTGCCCGTACGCCGAGAGCGCGACCGGAAACCTCGCGACGGAGGACCTGGTCTGGATGCTCGACGGGCTCGGCATCCGGCACGGCGTCGACCTGGCCTCGCTGGTCGAGACCAGCGTCTGGATGGCCGGCGTCCTCGGCAAGGACCCCGCCAGCGCCGTCGTCCGCGCCCTGGCCTGACGGCGCCACCCCCGCGAGTGGCGCAAGATGGTTGG
>JBEVGQ010000194.1:0-9319 GCA_040511655.1 Aeromicrobium sp.
GTCGCCAAGTACGCGATCGAGCACTGGACGCGCATCCCGTGCGAGGTCGAGCTGGCCTCGGAGTTCCGCTACCGCGACCCGATCCTCGACAAGAGCACGCTGGTCGTCGCGATCAGCCAGTCGGGCGAGACGATGGACACCCTGATGGCGATCCGCTACGCCCGGCAGCAGCGCGCCCGGGTGCTGTCGATCTGCAACACCAACGGCTCCACCATCCCGCGCGAGTCCGACGCGGTGATCTACACGCACGCCGGTCCCGAGGTCGCGGTCGCCTCGACGAAGGGATTCTTGTCGCAGGTCGTCGCGTGCTACCTGCTGGCGCTGTACCTCGCCCAGGTCAAGGGCACCAAGTACGGCGACGAGATCGCCAGCATCCTCGCCGACATCGACCTGGTGCCGGCCGGCATCCAGCGGCTGCTCGACGAGGGCGACCAGGTGCGCAAGCTCGCGGCCGACCTGTCGGGGTCGCGGTCGATCCTGTTCCTCGGACGACACGTCGGCTACCCCGTCGCGCTCGAGGGGGCGCTCAAGCTCAAGGAGCTGGCCTACATCCACGCCGAGGGCTTCGCGGCCGGCGAGCTCAAGCACGGCCCGATCGCCCTGGTCGAGGAGGGCCTCCCGGTGTTCGTCGTGGTGCCGCCCAAGGGCCGCGACCAGCTGCAGGAGAAGACCATCAGCAGCATCCAGGAGATCCGCGCCCGCGGCGCCCGCACGATCGTGCTCGCCGAGGACGGCGACGACGACGTCGTCCCGTACGCCGACCACCTGATCCGGCTGCCCAAGGTGCCGACCCTCCTGCAGCCGCTGGTCGCGACGGTGCCGCTGCAGATCTTCGCGACCGAGTTCGCCGATCAGCTGGGCCACGACGTCGACCAGCCCCGCAACCTGGCCAAGTCGGTCACGGTCGAGTAGGCGCGCGGCTCGTTCCTCGCCGCACCAGCGCTTCGTCCCTCAGCGCTGCCGTGCTTCGCACGGGCGCCTGCCTTCGGTCGCTGGCGCTCCCTCGGCCCATGGCTGCGGGGCGACGTTAAGGTGAATGGCATGGCAATCGTCGGGATCGGGGTGGACGTGGTCGACCTCAGCAGGTTCGCGGCGTCGCTCGAGCGCACGCCGACCTTGCGCGACCGGCTGTTCACCGCCGCCGAGATCGATCTGCCGATGGAGTCGCTGGCCGGACGGTTCGCGGCGAAGGAGGCCTTCGTCAAGGCGTGCCGGGCGCCGGCGGGCATGTCGTGGCAGGACATCGAGATCGTCGGCGACGCGGTCGGCGCCCCGGTCATGACCCTCACCGGCGCGGCGCTCGACCGTGCCACCGAGCTCGGCATCACCACGACGCACGTGTCGATCTCGCACGACACGATCGTCGCGACGGCCTTCGTGGTGGCCGAGTGCTGAGGGCGCACACCGTCGCCGACGTCCGCGCGGCCGAGGAGGCGCTGGCCGCGGGCCTTCCCGACGGCGAGCTCATGCGGCGCGCCGCCCGGGGGCTGGCCGACGCCCTCGACCACGTGCCCGCCGGCGAGGTGCTGCTGATGCTGGTCGGCCCGGGCAACAACGGCGGTGACGCGCTGTTCGCCGCCGCCCACCTGCTCGACCGCGGGGTGCGGGTCGACCTGTGCCTGCTCGACCCCGACAAGGCCCACGCAGCCGGGCTGGGCGCTGCGCGGGCGGCTGGCGCCCAGGTCGTCGACGCGCCCTCTCAGCAGCGCCACTGCCTCGACGCGATCTTCGGCATCGGTGCCAGGCCGGGGCTGCGCGGTCGGGCCGCCCAGTGGGCGGACTGGATCGCCCGTGCGCGCCCCCGCACGGTCGCGGTCGACGTGCCGTCCGGGGTCGACGTCGACGGCGGGACGCTGCCCACGTCGTCGCACGTCGCGGCCGACGCCACGGTGACGTTCGGCACCTACAAGAACGCCCTGCTGGTCGGCCCGGCCGCCGGTGCTGCAGGCTCGGGCGACGCCGCGATCGCCCACCTCGTCGACATCGGCCTCGGGCCGCACCTGCCGGTGCCCAGCATCGAGGCCATCGAGGCCTCCGACGGCCACCTGCTGGCCGAGACGTTCGACTGGCTGCGCTCGCCGTCCAGCCAGAAGTACTCGCGCGGGGTCGTGGGCATCGCCGCCGGCTCGTCGCAGTACGCCGGCGCCGCGCATCTGTGCGTCGCGGGGGCCCAGGCAGGCATGGCCGGCATGGTCCGCTTCGTCGGCGACGACGAGCTCAGCCGTCGGGTGGTCGACCGTGCTCCCGAGGTGGTCGCCGGCACCGGACGCGTGCAGGCGTGGGTGGTCGGTCCCGGTGGGGGCGATGAGGCCGAGCGGCAGCTGGCCGCCGCCCTCGACGACGGCGTCGCCCTGGTCGTCGACGCCAGCGCGCTGCAGCACCTGCCCGACTCCCTCGACGTCCCGGCGCTGCTGACACCTCACGCCGGTGAGCTCGCAGCCATGCTGGGCACCAGCCGTGACGCCGTCGAGGCCGAGCCGCTGCGGCACGTCACCGAGGCATCCGAACGATGGGGTGCGACCGTGCTGCTCAAGGGGGCGCGCACGCTGGTGGCCACGCCCGGCCGCACGACGCGCGTCAACCTCACCGGGTCGCCGTGGCTCGGCACCGCGGGCTCGGGCGACGTCCTCGCCGGGCTGAGCGGTTCGTTGCTGGCCTCTGGAGCCGACCCGCACGACGCGGGGTCGATCGCGGCGTTCCTGCACGGCGCGGCCAGCGTCCGCGCCAACCCCGGGGGGCCGGTCACGGCATCGGCCGTCGCACAGGCACTGCCCGGCACGGTGGCCGCCTTCCACGACGGCCGGCTCGACGACGTCCGCGACTGGAGACGCTGATGGAGGCTCCCCAGATCGAGGCCGTGGTCGACCTCGACGCCTTCGGCGCGAACATCGCCGCCCTCGCGGCATGCGCCCCGGCGTCCGCGCTGATGACGGTCGTCAAGGCCGACGCCTACGGCCACGGCATGGTGCCGATGGCGCGTGCGGCGCGTGCCGCGGGATCGGCCTGGCTCGGCGTCGCGACGGTCGACGAGGCGCTGGCGCTGCGGCAGGCCGGTGACGTCGGACCGCTGCTGTGCTGGCTGGCCGTCCCCGGGGCCTCCTACGGTCCGGCGGTCGAGGCCGACGTCGAGCTCACGGCGTCGTCGGTCGAGCAGCTCGGCGAGATCGTGGCAGCTGCACCCCGCCGACCACGGGTGCAGCTGAAGGTCGACACCGGGTTGTCGCGCAACGGCGCACGTGGCGAGCAGTGGAGCGCACTGGTCGCGGCAGCCGCGTCGGACCAGGCCGCAGGACGCGTCGAGATCACCGGGGTCTGGTCGCACCTCGCCTGTGCCGACGAGCCGGCGCACCCGGCCAACGACGCGCAGGAGGCGATGTTCCGCGCCGCCGTCGACGAGCTGGCCGCCGCCGGCCTGTCGCCCGACCTGCGGCACCTCGCCAACTCGGCGGCGACCCTCACACGTCCGTCGACGCACTTCGACCTCGTGCGGGTGGGCATCGCGGCCTACGGCATCCGACCCGCCCCCGACCTTCGCCACGAGACCCGGCTGACTCCCGTCATGACGCTGCGCACGCGCCTGGCCCAGGTCAAGCGGGTGCCTGCCGGGGCCGGCGTGTCGTACGGCCATCAGTGGGTCGCCGAGCGCGAGACCACGCTGGGGCTCGTGCCGATGGGCTACGGCGACGGCGTCGCGGTCGCAGCGTCCAACAGGGCGCAGCTGCAGGTCGGTGGCGAGCGGGTGCCGCTGGTCGGTCGCGTCTGCATGGACCAGCTCGTCGTCGATCTCGGCGACCGGACGGCCGTCCGGGGCGACCGGGTGACGTTGTTCGGCCCCGGTCACGACGGTGAGCCGACTGCGGAAGACTGGGCTGCGGCGACCGACACGATCGCCTACGAGGTCGTCACCCGTCTGGGTGGCCGCACCGTGCGGACCTACCGGGGAGGCGAGCAGGCATGAGCGAGGGACGAGCGAATCATGTGGCAGCCGTCATGGTGGCGCTGCCGTCCTGTGCTGTTCCGACGGCGGTGACACCATGAGCAAGACGATGAGGCTGGCCGGGACGGCCGGCGCGTTCGTGGCCGCCGGCACCGTGGCGACGCTGCTCAACGGGCGGGTGCGCACGCACCGTCGCCGGCGCAGGGGCGAGGACGTCGAGTTCGGCTCGGTGCGCAGCGACGGCATCACGGTGGTGTCGACCGACGGCGTGCCGCTGCACGTCGAGGTCGACGAGGCCGAGCGCAAGACCCCGACCCTGGTGTTCCTGCACGGCTGGGTCGAGAACATCGACGTGTGGCACTACCAGCGGCTCGCGCTGCGTGGCACCGTGCGGATGGTGTTCGTCGACCTGCGCTCGCACGGCCGCTCGGGCCGCGCGACCAGCAAGAAGTCGACCTTCGCCGAGCTCGCGGACGACGTCGTGTCGGTGGTCCAGCAGCTCGTCCCGCGGGGCCCGATCGTCCTGGTCGGTCATTCGATGGGCGGCATGGCGATCATGCAGCTCGCCGGCACGCGACCCGACCTGTTCGGCTCACGGGTCAAGGGCGTCGTGCTGCTCGGCACCAGCTCGGGGCGGCTGATGCGCAGCAGCCCCGGTCTGCGCTACCTCATCCCGATCCTGCGCGCCGGAGCACCGATGCTCGACTGGGGACGCCGCTTCAACAGCTACTCGATCATCCGCCGCTGGGGCCTCGGGCCGGGTGCGCACGAGCGGCACGTCGACATGGCCAACGAGATGATCCTCGAGGCACCCACCCACGTCCTGACCGACTTCTACCCCAACTTCGTCGGGCTCGACCTCACCGCCGGCCTCGAGGCGCTGGGTCGGGCCCGCACCACGGTGGCGGGCGGCACCGCCGACCTGCTGACGCCGGTCAAGCACAGCCGCCGACTCGCCGCGGCGATCCCCGGCGCCGAGCTCGTGGTGCTCGACGACGTCGGGCACATGCTGATGTTCGAGCAGCACGAGGCCGTCACCAAGATCATCGAGGACGTGCTCGACGACGTGAGGGAGGCCATGTCATGACGTCCAACGCGCTCAACGTCATCGATGCCGGACCGCAGCACGCGGCGGTGATCGTCGACATCATCCACCGCTCGTTCGGAGCCCGTCCGGCGCTCGACCCCCCGTCCACGGCGCTCGACGAGACCGTCGAGACGGTCGCCGAGACGCTCCGCACCGCCGGCGGGCTGCTGGTCGAGCGCCGCGGCCTGCCCATGGGTGCGTTGCTGTTCGACGAGTCCCGTCCCGGCCAGCTCGGCCTGCGCAGGGTGTGCGTCGATCCCGACATCCAGGCACGCGGCGTGGCGTCGGCGATGGTGGGCGTCGCCGAGGACACCGCCGAGGAGCGCGGCAAGGACGGCATCTGGCTCGACGTCCGCGAGGAGCTGCCCGACACGGTGCAGTTCTGGTCGCGCCGCCTGTACGTGCCTGTGGGCCGCGACGAGCCGTTCATCGAGTTCGGCAAGACGCTGTGGCTGGCTCGCGAGGTGCCCTCGCCCGACGAGATGCAGGGCCTCGCCGCCCGCCTCGCGCCGCTGCTGCGGGCCGGCGACCTGCTCGTGCTGTCAGGAGATCTCGGCGCGGGCAAGACGACCTTTACGCAGGGCCTCGGCGAGGCGCTGGGCGTGCGTGGCCCGGTGACGTCGCCCACGTTCGTGCTGGCTCGCACGCATCCGTCGCTGGTCGGCGGGCCGCCACTCGTGCACGTGGACGCCTACCGCCTCGGAGACCTCAGCGAGCTCGACGACCTCGACCTCGACTCGACGACCGAGTCCGCGGTGACGGTGGTCGAGTGGGGCGACGGCATGGCCGAGCAGCTGGCCGACAGCTGGCTGCACGTCCGCATCGAGGTGCGCGGCCCACGACCCATCGACCCCCTCGGCACGCCGCACGACGGCGAGGTCGGCGAGCTGCCCGACGAGGTCGACCCCCGCGTCGTCACGATCAAGCCGCACGGCGCGCGCTGGATCGGCGTCCCACTGCGGTCGACGCTGTTGGGTGCGACCCCAACCGCCTCGTAGGCTTCCTCCGTGCTCCTCCTCGCCTTCGACACCGCCACCCCGGTCATCACCGTCGCCGTCCACGACGGCACCCGCGTGGTGGGGCAGGCCTCCGGCGAGGGCGCGATGGCGCACGGCGAGCTGCTGGCCCCGGCGATCCGCGACGCGATGGCACAGGCGGGCGCCGCGATGGCCGACCTCACCGACGTCGCGGTCGGGGTCGGCCCGGGCCCGTTCACGGGGCTGCGCGTCGGCGTCGTCACGGCCCTGACGCTCGGTTCGACCCTCGGGCTGGCGACCCACGGGGTGTGCTCGCTCGACATCGTCGCGGCCGACGTGCAGGTCGAGGGCGAGTTCCTGGTGGCGACCGATGCGCGTCGCAAAGAGGTCTACTGGGCGCGCTACGGCGGCGACGGTGCCCGCCTCGACGGGCCCCACGTCGTCAAGCCGGCCGACCTCGCCGCGCAGCACCCCGACCTGCCGGCGTTCGGGCAGGGTGCCCACCTCTACGACGGCGTCCTGCGCGCAGCCGGCGACGTCGGTGCCCCCCGGGCGTCGTCGCTGGCGCAGCTGGTGACCTCCGGACGGGCCGCCGAGCTGCCGCTCGAGCCGCTCTACCTGCGTCGGCCCGACGCGGTGCCGCAGGTCGCGTCCAAGCGCGCATGAGTCGCCGGGCGACCCTCGACGACGTCGACTCGATCACAGCCATCGAGACGACGTGCTTCGGCGCGTCGGCGTGGAGCGAGACGCTCGTGACCGACGAGGTGCAGGGCGAGCGCAACGTGGTGCTGGTGGCGGACGACGTCACGGCGTACGGGGCGATCTCGGTGACCGGCGACGTGGCCGACCTCGACCGCATCGCGGTGCTGCCCGGCTCGCGCGGGCGGGGCCTGGCCCGCGGGCTCCTGGTCGAGCTCGTCGACCTGGCACGCGATCTCGACGCCGAGCGGATGCTGCTCGAGGTGGCCGCCGACAACGTCGCCGCGATCGGTCTCTACGAGGCCCACGGCTTCGACACGATCGCCATCCGGCGGCGCTACTACGCCGGCTGGGTCGATGCGCTGGTCATGCAGCTCGACATCCAGGAGTGGCGATGAGCCAGCACCCCGTCCGGCGCAACATCAGCTCTCGCAATCCGTACGAGGACGTCGTCGGGTACTCGCGCGCCGTGCGCGTCGGAGGGTCGGTCTGGGTCGCCGGCACCACCGCGACGGTCGACGGCGTGGTCGTCGGGGTCGGCGACCCGTACGAGCAGGCGAGGGTCGCGTTCGGCATCGCGCTCAACGCCGTCCGCACGGCGGGGCTCGACACGGCCGACGTCGTGCGCACCCGGATGTTCGTCGCCGACATCGCCCACTTCGACGAGATCGGCCGCGCGCACCGCGAGCTGTTCGACCAGGTGCGGCCGGTCGCGACGATGGTGCAGGTCACGGCGTTCGCGCATCCCGACCACCTCGTCGAGATCGAGATCGAGGCTCACCGTGCGCCTCAAGGCTGGCGTGCGAGGCTGGGATCATGACCGAGACACCCGACACCTTCCCCGCGGACGATCAAGGCCCCGACCAGGACGCGATCTTCGACGACCCCGACGCGACGCTCGACTCGGGCTACTCCCCGCCCGAGGCGTACCGCGGCGAGGGCTTCGGCACGACCGCCGACGAGCAGCTGCAGGGCGAGTCGCTCGACGAGCGGCTGCGCCAGGAGGAGCCCGAGCCCGACCCGTATGCCGAGGTGGGCGAGGACCTCGACGACGGCGAGGTCGGCGGCGAGCGTGCCGGCCGTCTGGTCGATCCGGACGGCGGCATCGGCGAGGACCTCGAGAAGGATCTCGTCGGCGAGGACGTCGGCATCGACGGTGCCGCAGCCAGCGCCGAAGAGGCGGCGGTGCACGTCGTCCCGGAGGACTGAGCACTCGTCCTGGCACACGTCCGTGCACCCGGCCGCTCGACCGGCCGGGTGCACTCGTGTGGACTACCCTGACCGGATGCGCGACCTCACCTACCCGGCCACGATCGTCACCGCCAAGACGCTCTTCAAGCTCCTGGGCATGAAGTTCCAGATGTCGGGCACCGAGCACATCCCGCGCGCGGGCGGGGCCGTCCTGGCCGCCAACCACATCGGCTACGTCGACTTCGTCTTCGACGGGCTCGCGGCCCAGCCGAGTGGCAGGCTCGTGCGCTTCATGGCCAAGAAGGAAGCCTTCGACCACCGGGTGTCGGGGCCGATCATGCGCTCGTTCCACCACATCTCGGTCGACCGCGACAACGGCCAGCAGTCGTACGACGACGCGGTCAGGTACGCCCGCAACGGCGAGATCGTCGGCATCTTCCCGGAGGCGACGATCAGCCGGTCGTTCGAGATCAAGGAGCTCAAGACCGGTGCGGTCAGGATGGCCGCCGAGGCGGGCGTGCCGCTGATCCCGATGGTCACCTGGGGCACGCAGCTGCTCAAGACCAAGGATCACGATTCCGATCTGAAGGGCCGCGGCAAGACGATCGGCCTGCACGTCGGCGCACCCATCGCGGTGACGGGCGAGGACCCGGTCGCCGAGACGGCGGTGCTGCGCGACGAGATGTCCAAGCTGCTCGACCACGCGATCGCCGAGTACCCGCTGCGTCCCGAGGGGCAGTGGTGGGCGCCCGCTCGTCACGGCGGCACCGCGCCGACCTTGGCCGAGGCTGCCAGACTCGACGAGCAGGAGTATGCGGCCCGCGCCGCCCGACGCGCCGCGAAGAACACCGATCGCTAGGAGCAGCGCATGAAGGCCGTCATCGGATCCACCGTCGTCGCCGACGCACCCACCGACCAGCTCGTCACGATCGAGGGCAACTGGTACTTCCCGCCGTCCAGCCTCACCGAGGGGGCTTTCACCAAGAGCCCCACCGCCTACCACTGCCCCTGGAAGGGCGATGCGCAGTACTTCGACGTGGGCACGGGCGACGACGTCGCCAAGGACGGCGGCTGGTCCTACCCCGAGCCCATCCCGTCCTCGTTCGACCGGGTCGGCCAGGACTACAGCGGCTACGTCGCCTTCGACAAGAGCCAGGTCACCCTCTCGGAGTAGCCCTGTCCCCGCGCTAGTCGCCCGTCGAGCCGTCGGCCAGCTCGCGCAGGATGTCGAGGTGACCGTTGTGGCGGGCGGTCTCCTCGATCAGGTGCATCAGGATCCACCGCGCCGTCACGGCCTGCCGAGGCTTCTCGCCACGGCGCTCCATGTCGAGGTCGACCTCGGCGAACACCGCGCGGGTGCGGGCGGCCTCCGCCTGGTAGAGCGCGATGACGTCCTCGATCGGCAGAGCCGATCCCTCCTCCATCTCG
>JBEVGQ010000195.1:0-2610 GCA_040511655.1 Aeromicrobium sp.
TCGCCGGTTCGACCCCGGCCCTGGCCACAGCACGAGAAAGGCCCCCGCGCTCTTTGCGGGGGCCTTCCTGTTGCTGTGACGAGGGTCAGCGGTCGGACCCAGGCTGCCTGGGGGTCCCCCCTGCACGGAGCGAAGCGGAGTTCTCGTTGCCCGCTCGGGGAGGGGCGACCCCGGTCACCGCTGCGTGTCCGCACCGTCCGTCAGGTCGGATCGTGCCTCGTCGGCCGCGCGGACGGCGTACTTGAACCCTGTGTGCGACGGGACGAAGCCCAGCCGCTCGTAGAAGCGGTGTGCGTCCTCGCGGGCACGGTCGGACGTCAGCTGGACGATCGAGCACCCGAGTGACGGAGCCGCCACGTCGACGACCCACGTCATCAGGCCGCCGCCGACCCCGCCGGAACGGCGACTGCTGTCGACACGCACGGCCTCGACCAGCAGGCGGGCGCTGCCACGCCGCGCCATCCCGGGGATCGCCGTGAGCTGCAACGTGCCGATGACGGTGGCCGAGTCGTCGACGACCACGACCAGGTCGTTGCCCGGATCCGCCAAGATCGCTGCGAGGGCGCGGCGGTAGTGCGGCTCGTCGGAGTCGTCGGCGACGTCGCCTCGCGCCGCGCTGACGGGGTCGTCCGATAGCAGGCGCATGATCGCGTTCAGGTCGTCCTCGACGGCGCGACGGACCGTCATCGTCGAACCGGGCGTTGCGAGGCGGACCGGGAGTTCCAACGCTTCGAGCATGCCTCCATGGTGTCAGCAGGCGTCCGTCTGCCCGTCAAGCCTTCGCCACGCACGAGCGACCTCCTCCCGCGCCCACGCAGCCCTGACCAGCGGCGTTCACCCGGTGCACCTAACATCGGTCGGATGGTGACACTGCTGAACGGACGCTACGAGCTCGGCGACACGATCGGCTCCGGGGGCATGGGACGCGTGGTGCGTGCCATGGACACCCGCCTGGGCCGCGCCGTCGCGATCAAGATCCTGCGTGTGGGCGGCGGCGAGGACGATGCCACGTCGCGCGCACGCTTCCAGGCCGAGGCCACACTGGCCGGCTCGCTCCACCACCCGGGCATCGCGCAGGTCTACGACGTCGGCGAGGACGAGTCGTCGCCCGAGCGCGAGCCCTTCATCGTCATGCAGCTCGTCGAAGGCACTCCACTGAGCCGTCTGCTGGCCGAACGCGGCGCGATCCGCCCCGACGGCGTCGCCAAGATCGTGACGCAGGTCGCCGACGCCCTCGAGACCGCACACCTGGCCGGCATCGTGCACCGCGACCTCAAGCCGTCCAACATCGTCGTGACGCCCCAGGGCCGCGCCGTGCTGGTCGACTTCGGCATCGCCTGGTCGGCGGGCAGCGAGCCGCTGACGGCGACCGGCTCGATCATCGGCACCGCCGAGTACTGCAGCCCCGAGCAGGCGTCCGGACGCCCGGCGACGGCCCGCTCCGACCTCTACTCCCTCGGCATCGTCGCCCATCACTGCCTGACCGGGGTCTCGCCGTTCCGCCGCGACACCCCGGTCGCCACCGCCATGGCACAGCTGCGCGAAGACCTGCCGCCGCTGCCCGATTCGGTGCCAGCACAGCTGCGCACACTCATCACCTCGCTGGCTCAGAAGAACCCCGACGACCGCCCGTCCAGCGCGGCCATCGTCGCCTCGCTCGCGAGCAACGAGACGTCGCCGTCGACCGAGATCATCGCGCCCGCCACGAGCGCCATGCCGGCAGCAGCGCCTCCCACCAGCGTGCAGCCGGCAACCGCTGCCGCACCGCCGCCCACGGCACCCGTTCCGCCCCCGGTTCTGCCGCCGCCCACCTCGACCACGGCCTCGAGCGACGACCGCGAGCGGCGCTCCTCGCGCTGGCCCTGGATCATCGTGGTCGTGGTGCTGGTGCTGCTGGCGGGGCTGCTCGCGGCACAGGCCCTGGGCGACGGAGACGAACCCACTGACCCGGCCACCTCGACGCAGACGAGCGACTCACCCACCGACGACGAGACGCCCACGTCGGAGCCGACGCCCACACCGTCCGAGACGGAGCCGTCCGAGGACGACAGCGAGTCGAACGACGTCACGGTGGATCGCGACGCCCTGCTGGGCCGGTCGTACGACGACGCCGCTGACAAGCTCGACCAGCTCGAGCTGAAGGCCCGGCGCGTCGACCAGACCTCGACGCAGCCCGACGGCACGGTCATCGGGGTGTCGCCGTCGGGCACCGTGGCACGCGGCAGCACGATCACGCTGACCGTCGCGCGAGAGGCGCCGGCGACCACCGCGCCGACGTCCGCCGAGCCCCCGAGTCCCGGCACGGATGGACCCGGCGGATCGGGCGGGCCCGCCGGACCGGGAGACGACAAGGGCGCCAAGAAGCCCTAGACGGTCAGACGCGGGGGTCGCGCGGCGGCACGTCGTTCTGACGCTTGAGGGCGGCATTTCGCTGCCCCTGGGCCACGAACGACAGGACGATACCGATGGCGCCGGCTGCCATCAGGATGTAGCCGACCGTCACGAGGTCGACCTCGTTGATGTTGTCACGGACAGCGAACGACAGGATCGCGCCGATGGCGATGAGTGCGATGGATCCACCGAAGTACATGACAGAACCCCTTTCGAAGG
>JBEVGQ010000196.1:0-3091 GCA_040511655.1 Aeromicrobium sp.
GTGATGTACGAGATCCCCAGTCGCGACGACGTCGCCAAGGTCATCGTCAACGCCGCGACCGTCGCCGGTCACGAGGGCCCGCAGATCCTCACGCACGACGAAGCCGCCAAGAAGGCCTCCTAGCCGTCGTGGCGGCCCGCAGCGGCTGCCATACTCCACGTCATGATCCGTGAGGACGTGACATTCGAGTCGGGCGGCGACCGTTGCGCGGCGTGGTTCTATCCTCCCGTGTCCTCGGACGGCCGCGTGCCGGTCATCGTGCTGGGCATCGGCCTCGGCTCGATCAAGGAGATGGGTCTCGACCGGTACGCCCGGGTCTTCCAGGGTCTCGGGGTGGCTGCGCTGGCCTTCGACTACCGATCGTTCGGCGGCAGCACCGGCTCTCCGCGTCAGGTCATCGACGTGCACCGGCAGCTGGACGACTGGCGGGCCGCGATCGCCTTCGCCCGTCGGCAGCCGGGTGTCGACCCCGACCGGGTGGTCGTGTGGGGGACGTCGTTCGGTGGCGGCCACGCGCTGTCGCTGGCGGCCGACCCTCCGGACGGGGTGGTGGCCGCCGTCGCGCAGTGCCCGTTCACCGACGGCATCGCCTCGGCGCTGGCGATGAGCCCCCTCAGCGCGATCCGCGTCGGGGCTCGAGCCGTGGCCGACATCGTGGCCGCGCGACTCGGCCGTCCGCCGGTCATGGTGGCGACGGCCGGTCCGCCGCGCAGCGCCGCACTCATGACGGCGCACGATGCGGTGCCAGGATTCCTGGCCCTCGTGCCGCCCGAGGCGTCGGGCCGCTTCGACAATCACGCGGCGGCCCGCATCGGGCTGCGCATCATGGGCTACCGGCCCGGCCGACGTCTCCGCCGGGCACGGGTGCCGGTCTTCGCCGGCGTCTGCCTGCACGACACCGTCGCTCCGCCTCGCACGGCGCTGCGCCAGCTGCGACGCGCCCCCGACGCCGAGGTCGTCACGTACGAGACGGGCCACTTCGCGATCTACCTCGATCCGTGGTTCGAGCCGGCCATGGCCGACCAGGTCGACTTCCTGAGGCGCCGGGTGCTCGACGCCGGCTGATCGTCGCCGTCATTACCTGCCGGTAGGTTGGAGGCATGACCTCCGTCGACATCGCCCTGCTCGGAGCCACCGGATTCACCGGTGGCCTCACCGCCGACTACCTCGGCACGCACCTGCCCTCGGGGGCGGCGTGGGCGATCGCCGGTCGCAACCAGGCCAAGCTCGAGGCCGTGGCCGAGCGCATCGACGCCCTCGGCGGCGTCCGCCCCGAGATCATCTCGGCCGAGACCGACAACGCCGACTCGATGGCGGCCCTCGCGGGCAGCACCCGTGTGCTCATCACGACGGTCGGGCCCTACGTGCAGCTCGGCGAGCCGGCGGTCAAGGCGGCCGCCGAGGCCGGCATCGCCTACGTCGACCTGACCGGCGAGCCGGAGTTCGTCGACGCGATGTGGCTCACGTACAACGAGACCGCCCAGCGCACCGGTGCTCGTCTGGTCCATGCGTGCGGCTTCGACTCGATCCCGTACGACCTGGGCGTGCTCTACACGGTCGAGCAGCTGCCGGCCGGCGTGCCGATCGACGTGAAGGGCTACATCCGGGCCGGGGGCACGGCATCGGGCGGCACCTACCACTCGGCGATCGGCGCGTTCTCACGCATTCGTCAGTCGGCCCGCACTGCTGCCGAGCGCAAGAAGCTCGAGGGACGTCCCGAAGGACGTCGCGTGCGCGGCGGCGGCTCGATCGGGCGGGGCGCGCAGGGCAGGGGTTGGGCGCTGCCACTGCCCACGATCGATCCCCAGATCGTGCTCCGGTCGGCCCGCGCGCTCGAGCGCTACGGCCCCGACTTCAGCTACTCGCACTTTGCACAGTTCAAGAAGCTGCCGATGCTGGCCGGCACGATCGCCGGGGGAGCGGTGCTGATGGCCGGTGCGCAGCTGCCGCCGACGCGCTCGCTGCTGCTCAAGCTCAAGTCGCAGGGTGACGGCCCCGACGAGCAGAAGCGGGCGAAGTCGTGGTTCTCGCTGCGCTTGATCGGCGAGGCAGGCGGCACGACGGTCGTCACCGAGGTCGCGGGCGGCGATCCGGGCTACACCGAGACGGCCAAGATGCTCAGCGAGTCGGCCCTGTGCCTGGCCTTCGACGACCTGCCCGACGTCTCCGGTCAGACCACCACCGCCGTCGCGATGGGCGATGCCCTCATCACGCGTCTGCAGGCCGCCGGCATCACCTTCCGCACCCTCTGACCCCGCTGGGCCTGACGTTTCTACCGACACGCCGCCGGCGTGTTCGTCAAAACGTCAGGCCCAGCGGGGTGGGGTCAGGCGGGCGGGGCGGGGGTTGCGACGACGGTGAAGCCGGTGGCGGCCTCATCGGTCGTGAGGGTCGGCTCGGCCGTGACTCGACCGGCGGCGCGGACGTCGTCGAAGGCCAGCGAGAGCAGCGCGAGGTCGGCGGCGGTGCCCGTGACCGTCAACTCGCCGATCTCGGTCTTCTGGCTGACCTTGGCGACCGACTTGGCGCCTCGGATGTCGGCGAGCACCGTCGCCGCAGCCGCCAGCACACCGGGATCCTGCGCGGGCGTCGTCAGGTCGACCGGGGTGCTGGGCCACGTCGCCCGGTGGATCGATCCCTCCTGCCACCACGACCACACCTCTTCGGTCACGTACGGCAGGAACGGAGCGAGCAGACGCAACTGAACGGACAGGGCCAGGACGAACGCGGCCTTGGCCGAGGTGCCGCCGGCGTCGTCGCGACGGGCGCGCTCCTTGACCAGCTCGAGGTAGTCGTCGCAGAAGTCCCAGAAGAACTTCTCGGTGACCTCGAGAGCCGTCGCGTAGTCGTACGCCTCGAAGGCCGTGGTGGCCTCCTCGACGACGCCCCGCAGGCGGCTGAGCATCGCCAGGTCGATCGCCTCGGTGACGCGAGCGGCGTCGAGATGAGAGGCGTCGGCGCCGAGACCGTACTGCTCCTCGGGGGCGAGGACGAACTTGCTGGCGTTGAGCACCTTCATCGCGAGGCGACGGCCGACCTTCATCTGGGCCTCGTCGAACGGCGAGTCGGCACCGGGACGCGCGCCCGCGGC
>JBEVGQ010000197.1:0-15746 GCA_040511655.1 Aeromicrobium sp.
GTCATCGTAACCGGACGCCGAGAAGGTCAGGCCGTGGCCGCGGACGCCATCATGCCCGCGGCGACCTCGCGGTACGCGTCGGCGCCCTTGTGGTTCTTCGCCGTCGAGAGCACCGATCGTCCGATCGCCGGCGCCTCGGCGAACCGGATGGTCTTGGGGATGGGCGGCAGCACGACCGGCAGGCCGTACGTCTCCTCGATCGCCTGCAGGACGTTGCGCGCGTGCGTCGTGCGTCCGTCGTACATCGTCGGCAGGACGCCCATGATCTCGAGCCGCGGGTTGATGAACTGCCGGACGTCGTGGATCGTGTCGAGCAGCTGGCCGACACCGCGGTGCGACAGCGTCTCGGCCTGCAGCGGGATCAGCACCTGCTGGGCCGCCGACAGGGCACCGACCGTCAGGACGCCGAGCGTGGGCGGGCAGTCGATCAGGATCCAGTCGTAGTCGTCGGCGACCTTGTCGAGGGCGACCCTCAGACGCTGCTCGCGACCCGTGCGCGAGACGAGCCCCTCCTCGGCCTGGGTCAGCGTGATGTTGGCCGGCAGCAGGTGCATGCCGTCGTCGGTGACGACGATGGCGTCGTCGGCCTGCTTGGTGCCGAGCAGCACCTGCGCCACCGTGACGTCGAGGTCTTCGGGGTCGATGCCCAAGGAGAACGTCAGGCTGCCTTGAGGGTCGATGTCGACCAGCAGCACCCGTTGGCCGAGCTCGGCGAGCGCTGCCCCCAGGGACACCACCGTGGTCGTCTTGGCGACCCCGCCCTTCTGGTTGGCCACAGCGATCGTCGTCGTCACCCGGCCATTGTGTCATCGATGTCGACCACCAGCGGGCCGCTCTCACCGACGTTTGGCATGCTTGCTCCATGACACGTCGTGCGCTGGTGACCGGAGCGACATCGGGCATCGGCCGCGCGTTCGCGATCGAGCTGGCGAAGCGGGGTCACGACCTCGTCATCGTGGCGCGGACGACCGACCGCCTCGAGTCCGTCGCGGCCGACATCCGCGACCGCAGCGGGGTCGCCGTCGACGTCGTCACCGCCGACCTGTCGACCGAGCAGGGCATGCAGCTGGCCGCCAACGCCCTGACCGACACGACCCGTCCGGTCGACCTGCTGGTCAACAACGCGGGTGCATCGCTGGCCGGTTGGTTCGGAACGACCGACATCGCCGACGAGGACCGTCAGCTCGACCTGCTCGTGCGCGCACCGATGCACCTGATGGACGCCGCGATCAAGACGATGGCCGGGCGCGGCGGGGGGCAGATCATCAACGTCGCGAGCGTCGCCGCCTTCACCCCGCGCGGGGTCTACTCGGCCCACAAGGCGTGGCTGGTCAACCTCTCGCGCTGGGCCGACGTGCACTACGACGACGTCAACATCTCGGTGCAGGCGCTGTGCCCCGGATTCGTCCGCACCGAGTTCCACCAGCGCGGAGAGATGGACGTGTCGGGCGTGCCGCGCTGGATGTGGCTCAAGGCCGACAAGGTCGTCTCGGCCTCGCTGGCCGACCTGGCCCGTGGCAAGGTCGTCTCGGTGCCGTCTGCGCGCTACAAGATGCTCGCCGCCCTGGCCCGCCACCTCCCGGCCCCCTTCGTCACCCGGATGGCCAAGCGTGGTCGCTGAGGTCGGGGTCGCCGGGGCCGACGCATGAGCGTCCCGAAGTTCCTCGAGCTGCCGCCCGGGGTAACCGCATCGTTCGAGGACGGCCTGCACGGCCGGCTCGCGGTGCTGTCGGCCGACGCCGTCGGCAGCTCGAAGGGCCAGATCCTGCTGGTGCCGGGCTGGACGGGCAGCAAGGAGGACTTCCTCCCGATGCTCCCGCTGCTGGCAGCGGAGGGCTACGACGTCCGGTCGTACGACCACGCCGGCCAGTACGAGAGCGACGGCGGAGGCGACTACTCGCTCGAGAGCTTCGCCCGCGACACCCTCCACCTGGCGGCGCGGGCCGGCACCCGCACCCATCTCATGGGGCACTCCTTCGGCGGGCTCGTCGCACAGCACGCCACCGTCCTGGCTCCCGGCCAGGTGCGCACCCTGAGCCTGCTGTGCACCGGCCCGGGCGCCCTCGGCGACTCCGACGTCCGTCCACTCAAGAAGCTCGCGACAGCGATCGGCAAGGTGCCGCTGCTGCAGCTGCACGACATCCGCGAGCAGGGCGTCAAGCGTCCCGCCCAGATCACCGGATTCCTCGCCAAGCGCTTCACGTCCAACGACCCGAGGTCGCTCAAGGCGATGACGCAGCACCTGATCGACGCCCCCGACATCGTCGACGACGTCCTGGCCACGCACGTGCCCACCTGGGTCGGCCGGGGCGCCGACGACGACGCGTGGCCCCACGACGTGCAGGCGCGCATGGCCGAGCGGCTCGGCACGCAGGTGCACGTCGTCGCCGACTCCGCGCACTCCCCTGCCGTCGAGAACCCGGCAGGCCTGATGGACGCCTGGGCGCCCTTCCTGCAAGACCACCACGAGGAGCTGATCTGATGGCCGTCACCCGAGGATTCACCGGCAGGCCGCGGCGCGGCGGCGACGACCGCCTGCCGCCCGGCCAGTACGACACGGGTGCCGGCTGGCCCACGCTCACCGCCGAGCTGACGCCGCAGGTCGACGTCGACACGTGGACCATGACGGTCGACGGGCTCGTCGACACCCCCACCACGTGGGACTGGCGCGGCATCCACGCCCTGCCAGGCTCGTCGTACTTCGGCGACATCCACTGCGTCACGACGTGGACCAAGTTCGACACGACGTTCACCGGCGTCAGCGTCGACGCGCTGCTCGAGATCACCGGGGTCAAGCCCGAGGCGACGCACGTGTTCGCGACGGCGACGACGGGCTACACGACCAACCTGCCGCTGGCCGACGTCACGGGCGGCAAGGCGTGGCTCGTGTGGGAGTTCGACGGCAAGCCGCTGACGCCCGAGCACGGCGGGCCGGTGCGTCTGCTCGTGCCCCACCTGTACTTCTGGAAGTCGGCCAAGTGGATCACGCGCCTCGAGCTGCGCGACCACGACGAGCAAGGCTTCTGGGAGCGCAACGGCTACCACGACCGGGGCGACCCGTGGCTCGAGCAGCGCTACCAGGGGGACGCATGACGTCCTCCCCCGACGAGGTGCTGCCCGAGCCCGTCGCGAGCTCGTGGACCACCGCGACGGTGCGCGAGGTCGAGCACGTCGGCGAGACGTTCGTGAAGGTGCGCATGGAGGTGGCGGGGCGCCACGACCACGTGCCGGGCCAGCACTACGTCGTCCGCCTGCGCGCGCCCGACGACTACACGGCGCAGCGGTCGTACTCGATCGCGTCCGATCCGGCCGATCCGCTCGTCGAGCTGATGATCGAGTGCCTGCCGCGCGGCGAGGTCTCGGGCTTCCTGCACGACGTCGTCGAGGTCGGCGACGAGCTCGAGGTCCGCGGGCCGATCGGACGCTGGTTCGTCTGGGGCGGCACCACGCCGTCGTTGTGCGTGGCCGGCGGATCGGGGGTCGTCCCGTTCGTGTCGATGCTGCGGTACGCGCAGCGCACCGGCACCGAGCCGCTGCTGCGCATCGCGGCGTCGGCACAGACCCGCGACCGGCTGCCGTACGCCGACGAGCTCGAGGCGTACGGCGCGTTCATCGCGCTGACCCGCGAGAACCAGCCCCAGGCCGATGGCTCCGAGCGCGTCGCCGCGCACATCTACCCCGACGAGCTGGTGCCGCTGTCCGAGGGCATCGAGCGCGCCTACGTGTGCGGGTCGGTCGGCTTCGTGAGCTTCGTCGGACGCATCCTGGGTGAGGCGGGCGTGCGCAGCGACGCCGTCCGCGTCGAGCAGTTCGGCCCGACGGGCTGACCCCTCCCCCCCCCGAATTTTGGCGGGTAGAGCCCGCCACACCGCACGAACCGCGACATCTGGCGGGCTCCCACCGCCACAACGTGGGGGTGACGGTGGGGCGGGGTGCTCAGCGGTTCAGCAGCCGTTCGAGCTCGGCCGGGGCGGTGGTGTGGGCGCCGAGGTGGAACTCGGGGCCCTTGCCGGCGCCGTGGTAGTCGCTCGAGCCCGTCACGACGAGATCGAGGTCGCGCGCCAGCGCCCGCAGCTCGGCACGCGTCTGGTCCGAGTGGTTGAGGTGGTCGACCTCGATGCCACCGAGCCCCTGCTCGGCGAGACCCGCGATCACCTCGGGCGTCAGCACGCGGCGGGCCTTGCGGGCCCAGGGGTGCGCGACGACCGAGACGCCGCCGGCCGCCGCGATGAGGTCGATCGCGTCGGTCAGCGGCGTGCCGTAGCGCGCGACGTAGACGGGCCCGTCGTCGTAGAGCCAGTCGCGGAACGCCTCGTCCCGGTCGCGCACGTAGCCTGCCGCGACCATGGCGTCGGCCACGTGGGGACGCCCTGACGCGGCGGCGGCGCCGGACTGCGCCACGACGTCGGCGACCGTGAGCGGCATGTCGTGGTCGCCGAGCTGCGCCAGCAGGGCGGGAAGGCGGTCGTCGCGCCCGCCGAGGACGCGCCCGAGCTCGGCGAGCAGGGCCGGGTCGTCGGGGTCGAAGCCGTAGCCGAGCAGATGGATGCTGACGCCGTCGAGCATCGTCGAGATCTCGATGCCGCCGATCACCTCGATGCCGGCCCGCTCACCCGTGTCGCGCGCCTCGGCCCAACCCGCCGTGGAGTCGTGGTCGGTCAGGGCGACGACGTCGAGGCCTTGGGCCGCAGCCTTCTCGACCAGCTCGGCGGGAGAGTCGGTGCCGTCCGAGCGGTTCGAGTGGGTGTGGAGGTCGATGCGCACGGGCTCAGGCTATCGAGAGGGGTCAGCCGAGGCGCGCGACGTACTCGGCGACCGTCCTGCGGGCGAGGTCGGCGGCGAAGCCGGGGTCTCGACCCGTCGCACCGACGATGACGTTGGCCGAGGCCGTCACCCGGCCGCTGCGGACGACGAGCTGGGCGTTCTGGATCTGCTGCGTCTGGTCGTCGTGGGTGACGGTCGTCGCCCGGGCGGACACGAACCCCGTCCACCCGTCCAGGTCGACGTCGTCGAACGTCCCCGTCCCCTCCTCGGGCAGGCCGAAGCTGGTCTTCTCGCCGCCGGAGTCGATGGCACCGCCGAACTCCTTCTCGACGGTGGCGCGCGACGTGGCGATCGACGTGGCCGCGGCGTCGGCCGTGTCGAACCGAGAGACGTTGACGTAGATGCCGTCCTCCACGATCGCCTCTGCGGCGCGCTGCTCGGCGTCGCCCGCCGATCCCTCCGGCGAGGCCGCGAGGTCGAAGCTCACGCTGACGCGGTCGACGCCCGCGTCGGGCTCACCGCACTCCTTCACGCCCGCCTCGGGACAGACACCGTCGACCGCGGCCGCGCCCGCGACGTCGCCCTTCGACGGGAGCGCCGCCTTCAGCTCGGCGAGGGAGTGGTCGCGCGGGGGCGCGGGCGGAGACGCTGCGGTGGTCGTCGCCTGCGACGGCGACGCCGTGGAGCCACGGCCCGGGTCGTCGCCGGCTCCCCCGCAGGCCGCCACGAAGGAGGCGGCGGCGGCGAGCAGTGCCAGACGGTTGACGTGCACGGTTGACCTCCCCGAGTCGGGACCAGCCTCCCACACGGGCCGACGTCAGGCCGGAGGGACGTTCCAGCGGCGGACGACCGGGGTGCCGCGGTCGTCGCCGAGCACCGAGACCGTCGCCGTGTCGAGGTCGAAGATGCGTCCCTCCGACACCTCGAGACCCAGCCAGCGGGCGGCCAGCACTCGCAGCGAGTGACCGTGCGCGAAGACCAGCGTGCGTCCGTCGACGGCACGCGCGCGGGCGACGACGCGGTCGAGCCGCTCGCCCACCTGGGCGGCGGTCTCGCCGCCGGGCGTCGAGCCCGTCCAGATCGACCAGCCGGGATCGGACTCGTGGATCTGCGGCGTCGTCAGGCCCTCGTAGTCGCCGTAGGCCCACTCGGCCAGGTCGTCGTCGGGCTCGGCGTGTGCGAAGCCGGCGAGCTCGGCGGTCCGCCTGGCCCGTCGGCGCGGGCTCGTCAGCACCTGGGCGAACGAGCACTCGGCCAAGGGGTGCGTCAGCCGCGTAGCGACGGACTCGCCGTCGGGCGTCAGCTCGAGGTCGGTGACGGACGTGTGCTGGCCCGAACGGCTCCACTCCGTCTCACCGTGGCGCACCAGCAACAGCTCGGTGGGCCCGCCGACCGTCGGGGCGGGTGTGCTCATCGCGGCACGAGCGCCCAGTAGTCGAGGTCGAGCAGCACGCCGGCGGCGTACTTGCCGTCGTCACCGCGCAGCGTCATGGTCTCGTCGCGCCCCTTCGTGGCCACGAGCCGCAGCCGCAGTGCGCCCACACCGGGCGCGGACGTCTCGGCCTTGTCGAGCACCTCCGACCACGCGTAGACCGTGTCGCCGGCGAAGGCCGGGGCGACGTGCGCACCGGCGTTGATCGCGGCGATCAGCTGGGCGTTGGCCAGGCCGTTGAACGACAGTGCACGCGCCATCGAGATGACGTGACCGCCGTAGACCAGGCGGCTGCCGTCAGGACGCGCCTCGGTGCTGAAGTGGACCTTGGCGGTGTTCTGCCACAGCCGCGTCGCGAGCATGTGCTCGGGATCGGTGAGCGTCACGCCGTCGACGTGGTCGATCGTCTCGCCGACCTCGTAGTCGTCGAAGCGGTGGGGCTCGCCCGCCGCCGCGAAGTCGTACGCGGTGAAGTCGAGGCCGTCGGGCAGCACCAGCTGGTCGGCGGCGACGGCGTCGGCCAGCTGGGGGACGACCGTCTCGGGCGACGGCGCCGCCGCGTCCCGCTTGTGCACCATGACCCAGCGTGCCCAGTCGATCGCGACCTCGCCCCGCTGGTTGGTCGCGGTGGAGCGGACGTACACGACGCCGGTCTTGCCGTTGGAGTTCTGCTTGAGGCCGATGACCTCCGACGACGTCCGCAGGGTGTCGCCCGGCACGACGGGGCGGTGGAAGCGGCACTCGGCGTAGCCGAGGTTGGCCACGGCGTTGAGCGAGACGTCGGGGACGGTCTTGCCGAACGCGATGTGGAAGGCCACGAGCTCTTCGACGGGAGCGGGCGACAGGCCCACCGAAGCCGCGAACTCCGCCGACGACGGCACCGCGAACCGCGTGGGGTACAGCGCCGTGTAGAGCGCCCTGTCGCCCTCGGTGACGGTGCGCGGCGTCGCGTGCTCGAGCACCTGGCCGATCGAGAAGTCCTCGAAGTAGTTGCCGGGATTGGTCTTGGTCATGCGAACGGGTTGGCCGCGGGGTTGCCGGGCATGGTGGCGAGAAGCGCCGTGCCGTCGGCGAGGAACTTGTGCTCGACGAGCACCTCGTACTTGGTCGCGACGACCTTCTGCACCGAGCTGAAGTCGCGCTGGCCGCGGGTCGCGCCATAGCCCATCGCGCCCGAGATGATGCCGAAGACGATGCCGAACGCGACGCCGCCGAGGATCGTCACGGCCGCGGAGCTGCCGTCGGAGAAGATGCTGAGCACAGCGCCGATCAGCAGCCCGAGCCATGCCCCCGACGCCGCACCGGCCGAGATGACCTTGCCCCACGTCAGCCGGCCCGTGACCCGCTCGACCTGCTTGAGCTCGGTGCCGACGATGAGCACGTTCTGCACGGGGAACTCGTGGTCGGACAGGAAGTCGACGGCCTTCTGGGCGTCGGCGTACTTGTCGAACACGCCCAGCGACTGCGGGTACTCGAGTGAGAAGATCTCGGCCATGGTCGTCCCTTGCTTGATGGGGTGTTAGAGCTTGTAGTCCTTCAGGAGCGCGCGGCCGATGATCATCTTCTGGATGTCGGACGTTCCCTCGCCGATGAGCATGAACGCCGCCTCGCGGTAGAGCCGCTCGATCTCGTACTCCTTGGAGTAACCGTAGCCACCGTGGATGCGGAACGAGTCCTGCACCACCTCGTTGCAGTACTCGCTGGCGATCATCTTGGCCATGCCGGCCTCCACGTCGTTGCGCTTGCCGGCGTCCTTGAGGCGCGCGGCCTTGACGACCATCGCGTGGGCCGTCTCGACCTTGGTGGCCATCTCGGCCAGGCGGAACAAGATCGCCTGGTGCTGGGCGATCGGCTTGCCGAACGTCTCGCGCTGCTGTGCGTAGGCGATGCCGAGCTCGAAGGCGCGGTTGGCGATGCCCACGGCGCGGGCGCCGACGTTGACGCGGCCGACCTCGACGCCGTCCATCATCTGGTAGAAGCCCTGGCCGGGCTTGCCGCCGAGGATCTGGTCGACGGACGACCGGTGCTTCTCGAGGATCATCTCGGTCGTGTCGATGCCCTTGTAGCCCATCTTGTCGATCTTGCCCGGGATGGTGATGCCCTGGGCCGTCTCGCCGAAGCCGACCTCCTTCTCGATGAGGAAGGTCGTCATGTTCTTGTAGACGCTGTCGTCGCCCTCGTCGGTCTTGACGAGCACCGCGACCAGCGTGGACGAGCCGCCGTTGGTCAGCCACATCTTCTGGCCGGTGATCTCGTACGAACCATCGTCCTGCTTGGTGGCCTTGGTGCTGATGGCCGAGACGTCGGAGCCGAGGCTGGGCTCGCTCATGCTGAACGCGCCGCGGACCTCGCCGGTGGCCATCTTGGGCAGGTACTTCTGCTTCTGCTCGTCGGTGCCGTGCTGCATCAGCAGGTACGCCACGATGAAGTGCGTGTTGATGACGCCCGACACGCTCATCCAGCCGCGGGCGATCTCCTCGACGACCAGCGCGTAGGTCAGCAGCGACTCGCCGAGGCCGCCGAACTCCTCGGGGATCATCAGGCCGAAGATGCCGAGCTCCTTGAGGCCGTCGACGATGTCGGTCGGGTACTCGTCCTTGTGCTCCAGCTCGGTGGCGACCGGGATGATCTCCTTCTCGACGAACTGCCGCACGAGCTTGAGGATCTCCTGCTGATCCTCGGTGAGACCTTCGGTGCTGACAAGACGACCCATCGTGTGCTCCTCCACGGTTGACCTACTGGTCCTCGACACTGGCCTTCGACGACGTGCCGACCATACCGACAAGTAACGACGCCGTCCCCTCGACGCGGAGGTGACCTGCGTTACAAGCCGTTAACCTGCGAGGCTCGTTCAGTCGGCCAGGACGGGGGCGGGAGGAGGCCTGCGCAGCACGACCACCACGAGCCCGGCGAGGATCAGCGCCAGCCCGACGTACACCCCGACCAGCGGGGTCTGGTCGAGGAAGATGCCGGCCAGGATCGCTGCTCCCGGCACCTCGAGCAGCAGCAGGAGCGAGATGAGCCCGGGGCTCATGACGGCGAGCAGGTGGTTGAGCACCGAGTGGCCCAGCAGCTGTGCGCAGATCGTGACGCCGACGATCGCGAGCCACGTGCGGCCGCTGAAGTCGACCCTCTCGACCTGGGCGACGAGGCAGACCACCAGCAGCGTCGCGGCGCAGATGCCGTAGCACGCCACGGTGTAGGCGCCGGTCGACACGCGCTCGCGCACCTGGCTGCCCGCGATCATGTACAGCGCGGCGGTCAGGCCACCGGCCAGGCCCAGCAGGTCGCCGGCCAGCGCCCGCGGCGCGAGGGAGAAGTCGACGCCCGTGATCACCAGCACGCCGGCCATCGCCAGGGCGATGCCCGCGACAACGGCTCTCGTGGCGCGCTCGCCGCGCACGTGGTCGATGACCACGACGAACACGACCTGCATGCTGACCATGGCGGTGGCGGCGGCGACCGACGTCATCTTCAGCGCGCTGACCCACGTGCCGAAGTGCGCCGCCAGCATGACGCCGGCGAAGGCCGTCTCGCGCCATCCGTCGCGTCCGAGCATCGACAGCTCACGCCGCGCCCGAGGCGCCACGACGGGCGCGATGACGAGCGTGCCGAGCGCGTTGCGCCAGAACCCGATCGCCAGCGCGGGTGCCGAGGCGCCGGCCATCAGTGGGCCGGACGCCGAGACGCCGAGGATCGCGACGACGACGAGGAAGACGTTCACCGGGACAGTGTGACCTCCGTATCGGTGCGCCGCGCGTCCGGCCGACTCATCCGAGGGCGACCGGCAGCAACCCGCGCGGCGTGCGCGACGCGATGTCGTCGAGCGCGGACTCGAGCGTCTCGTGGGAGAAGGCGTAGCCCGAGCCCTTCAGGACGTCCGACGCGACCCAGCGACTCTTGAGCACCAGCTCGGCCTCGGTGCGGATGATCCTCGCACCGACCTCGAGCAGCCAGGCCGGCTCGGGCAGCCCCACCCGCCGTCCCATCGTGGCGCGCACCTGCGCCATCAGCTCGCCGTTCGTCACGACCTCCGGCGCCGCCACGTTGACCGGCCCGGAGATCTCGGGATGCTCGACCAGGTGCAGCACCGCTCCGACGACGTCGTCCACGTGCACCCAGCTGACCTTTTGACCACCGTCGCCCATCCGACCGCCGAACCCGAGGCGCGCGAGGTTGATGATCGGGTTGATGGCCCCGCCCCCGGCACCCAGCACGATCGACATCCTCAGCGCGACCTTGCGGACGTCGGTCGGCGCCTCCACGAGCTCACGCTCCCAGGCCCGGGCGACCTCGACCGAGAAGCCCGAGCCGATCTCGCCGTCGACCTCCCCCATGGGACGGTCGCGTGCGTCGCGGTAGATCGTGGCCGTGCTGGCGTTGACCCAGAGCAGGTCGGGCGAGGCGACCTGCTGCAGCGCCCGTCCTAGCGCGGCGGTCGTGCCGATCCGCGACGACAGGATCTCGTCGGCGTTGCGCTTGCCGTAGCGGCAGCTGACCGAGCGGCCCGCGAGGTTGACCAGCAGGTCGGCGTCCGAGAGCACGCGCTCGACGGCCGCCGGCTCGTCCCACGTGGCGTCGGACGAGCCGCTCCGCCCGATGGTGCGCACCGTCACGCCTCTCCCCCGCAGCGCCTCGACGAGGTGTCGCCCGATGTAGCCCGACGCTCCCGCAACGACGGCGGTCCGCGACCTCACGACAGCTGCCCCTGCCGGGCAGCCTCGACGGGGCCTTCGGACACCTCGAAGATCCACCCGAGCCCGCGCCAGGCTCGCCACGCCGGGCAGAGCACGCCCGCGGCGACGATCGCGATCCCCTGCGACGGCGGGCCACCGACGACCATCATGGCCGCGACCGACCCGATGGCCGCCGCTGCGACGGTACCGACGGTGCGCCACGCGTCCGACTGCTGACGCACCACGGCTGCAGCGACGACAAGGGGCATCCCGAGCACCACGCCCACGACCGCCCCGATCATCCCGCCCCAGAGCACGCCGACCCCGGCGACCAGGACGGCGTCCTCAGTGGACACGTGGCCTTCCGTCCCGCGCAGCACCACGAGCACGCCGATGAGCGCGCCCGTGAGCACCCCGCCCCATGCGGTCGAGACGAGCGACCGCCCCCATTGACTCAGCACCATGACCCTCCTTTATTGAACGTGTTCAAACTGACTGTAGCCGGATAGTTGAACATGTTCAATACCGCGTGCGTGGACCGTCGCCGTCGACATGGGACGATGGGGCGATGACTCTCGTAGCGCTCGCCCTCATCGTCGTGGGCGCCGCACTCAGCCTGTTCGCGACATCGCTGATCGTCCGCCCGACCGGGTGGGCCCGTGCGACGGGCACGATCGTCGGCCTGTCGAGCGGCGCCCCGTCATGGGCTCCTCACCGAGGCGCCTCGTTCACGTACACGTCCGGTGACGGCACCGAGCACACCATCTGGTCGCCCGACGCGACCTCGACCGGCGACGGCGTCGGCGGAACGGTGCAGGTGCGCTACGACCCGAAGAGCCCGTCGACGGCGCGCACCGCCACGCCCCTGGCGCAGGTGTTCGTGGTCATCGCGATCGCCGACCTGGTGGCCGTCGCCGGCATCCTGATGCTCGTCCTCTGACCCGTCCCACCTCGGACGTCATCACGGATGCTCGTCTGCACGTAAAGAGGTGATGACGTCCCGAGCCGGGGCGGCGGACGTCATCACGAGCGCGCTCCCCAGCGCACACCCGTGATGACGTCCCGCCCCGGGGTCAGCCCCAGCTCTGCTCGAGCTCGGCGAGCGCCGCCTCGAGGTGGGTCAGCAGGCGCTGCAGCGACGGGACCGACCGACGACATCCGATGAGCCCGACGTCGAGGTACGTGTCGCGGCTCGTGAGCGTGATGTTGAGCGCCTGGCCGTCGAGCACGATCGAGACGGGGTACATCCCGTCGAGGCGCGCACCGTCGAAGTACATCGGCTCCTTGGGGCCGGGGACGTTCGAGATGATGACGTTGAACGGCGGGTGGGTGTAGCGCACGAAGCCCGGGATCGGCGTCATCGCGAGCGGAAGCATCTGCACCGCCGAGAACGCCAGGATCTGCGTCGGCGTGAGGTCGCCCATGATCTTCTTCGCTGACCGCGACGAGTACGCGATCTCCTCCAGACGGGTCGCGCCATGCTCGCGGTCGGTCGCCAGGTTCACGACGATCGCGCCGACCGAGTTGCCGCCCGACGCCTCTCCGGCCGAGTCGGCCCGCAGCGCCAGCGACACCGGCACCATCGCCGTCATGGGGTCGTCGGGCAGGGCGTGGTGGTCGAGCAGGTACTGGCGCAGGGCACCCGAGACCATCGCGAGCACCACGTCGTTGAGCGTCGTGGCCGACGACTTCGCGACCCGTTGGATGCGCTCGATCTCCCACGACTGCGCCGCGAACCGCCGGGCCCCGCCGACCGAGCCGTTGAGCATCGTCTTGGGCGCGCGCGGCAGCGTCACGTCGCCGTCGCGGACCACCTGGCTGGCGATGCGCAGCGTCGCCGGCACCAGCCCGGCGAGGTCGCCCGCCACCTCCGCGCCGGCCCTCAGCACACCCAGCGGGTCGAAGCCCTTCGAGGGCGTCGTCGCGCCCTGGGGTCTGCCGGCACCCTTGGCCGGGAGCGACCACGGTGGCACGCAGTCGCGGGCGTCGGGGTCGACGCTGAGCGACTTCTGCATCAGGCGCAGCGCACCGACGCCGTCGACCATCGAGTGGTGCACCTTCGTGTAGACCGCGAACCGCCCGTCGGCCAGGCCCTCGACGACGTGCGTCTCCCACAGCGGTCGGTGACGGTCGAGCAGCGAGCCGTGCCAGCGCGACGTCAGCTGCAGCAGCTCGCGGATGCGCCCCGGCTGGGGAACGGCCGAGTGCCGCACGTGGTACTCGACGTCGATCGACTCGTCGACCTTCCACCACGTGTTGCCGAGCGATCCGACCGGCTCGGCCGGACGTCGGCGGAACAGCGGCGAGACCTCGTGCCCCCTGAACGACTCGATCACGTCCCGCACGAAGTCGGGGCCCGCGCCCTCCGGCGGGGTGAAGAGCTGGAGCCCGCCGACGTGCATCGGGTGCTCGCGCGACTCCGCCAGGAGGAACATCGAGTCGGTGGGCGGCATGAATGACATGGGCGGTCCTTCGGCGGGAGTGGTCCTGCGGCTGCGCGGTGGACGTACCGGCAGTACGCTGACATCCACGTGTGGCGCAGGTCACTCTATGTGAAGCATCGGTGAACGCATCGCGAACACCGCCGAGTCGTCCGAGGGGGAACCATGGCGCACCTGTCACTGGCTGCCGAACCGCAGTACTTCCGCGGATCGAGCCTGCGCTCGAAAGCACTCGGACTCACGCTGCGGCACACGGTCCGTCCGCTGCTCGGCCTCTGGACGCACCTGCCGTTCGACGTCTTCCCGCCCAACCTCGTCGAGCACGCGGCCAAGCTGCTGCCCGTGCACGAGGGCACGATGTGGCGTCCGGTCGACCTGCCGACCACCACCAGCGAGTGGTTGCAGGCCAAGGGCGTCAGCGACCTCGGCGGCGGCAACGAGCGCGCGATCCTCTACTTCCACGGGGGCGCCTTCCTGACCTGCGGGCTCAACACCCACCGCCGGCTGGTGTCACGCATCTCGTACGCCGCGGAGCAGCCCGTGCTCAACGTCGGCTACCGGCAGATGCCCTACGAGCCGATCAACGAGTCGGTCGCCGACGGCGTCGACGGCTTCCGCTGGCTGCTCGACCAGGGCTACCTCGCCGAGAACATCACGATCGCGGGCGACTCGGCCGGCGGCTACCTCGCGTTCAGCGTCGCCCGCGCCGTCATCGACCGCGGATGGGGACGCCCGTCCGGCGTCGTCGCCCTGTCGCCGCTGCTCGACTTCGACCCCACGGGCAAGCAGGCGCACCGCAACGCCAACCGCTGCCAGACGTTCCCGCTCCGCGCGGTCGCGCGGCTCAGCGACGTCTCGCTGCGCGTCGACACCCGCCGGGGCGTCACAGCCCGCCGCGTCGACCCCGTCAACATGCCCCTGGCCGACATGCCGCCCGCGCTCATCCACGTCGGATCGCGCGAGGTGCTGATGGCCGACGCCGAGCTGATGGCCAACCGGCTGGTCTCGGCAGGCGTGCCCTGCGACCTGCAGGTGTGGGAGAAGCAGGTGCACGTCTTCCAGGCCGCGGCGTCGTGGGTGCCCGAGGCGCGGCTCGCGATCGACGAGATCGGCACGTTCGTGCGCGGCCTCGCCGAGCGCGAGGTGCCGTCGAGCGTCCCGGTCGCGACGCCCTCCCCCGCCGCGACGTTGCGCACCGTGCGTGCGGCTCAGCGGTGAGCTGTGATGTGCTGACGGGGTGAGCACCACCGACCTCGTCGCCGAGCTGGCCAAGAAGTCCGGGCTCGTCTGGGTGACGTACGCCGGACGCGACCACGCCGTCTGGCACGAATGGGTAGGCGACGCCGTGTGCGTCGTCAGCGGGGGCGCCGAGCAGGCCCTGCCCGGCATCGCCCAGCAGCAGACCGTCGTGCTCAGCCTGCGCAGCAAGTCGACACGAGCGCTGGCAGCCCGCGTCGAGGCGCGCGTCGAGGTCGTGGCTCCGGGCTCGGAGCACTGGCAGAGCGTCACCTCGACGCTCAGGTCCGGGCGGCTCAACCTGACCACCACCGACGCGGCCGTCGAGCGCTGGGCCGCCGAGTCGGTGGTGGTCCGCCTGGTGCCGGACGGCGAGGCCTCCACGCCGAGCGCCATCTCGGACGCGCTCGGCCACACGTCACCCCGACTCAGCCGCTGACTCACCCCGCCGCGTGCGGCCCGGCGACACCCGCGAGAGACTGAAGATCAACGGCAGGAGGCCATCATGGGCAAGGACAGCATCGACGAGGCGAACCTGAGGGTTCACGGCCCCGAGGACCACGCGGCAGGCGTCACGGCCGTCGCCGTCTCGATGAAGCGCGCCGTGGGGCACATGGGGGTCAAGAACACCGCCAAGACCCTGCTCAAGCTCAACCAGGCCGACGGCTTCGACTGCATGAGCTGCGCCTGGCCCGATCCCGACCCCGAGAACCGTCACGCCGCCGAGTTCTGCGAGAACGGCGCCAAGGCCGTCGCCGAGGAGGCCACGAAGGACCGCGCCACCCCCGAGCTCTTCGCGCGCTACAGCATCGCCGAGCTCGACGCCCACGACGAGTACTGGCTCGGTCAGCAGGGACGCATCACGCACCCCATGGTCAAGCGCCCCGGTGGCACGCACTACGAGCCGATCGGGTGGGACGAGGCCAACGCGATCATCGCCCGCGAGATCACGGCACTCGACTCCCCCGACCAGGCGATCTTCTACACGTCCGGACGCGCGTCCAACGAGGCGGCATTCGCCTACCAGCTGTTCGCCCGTGCTCTGGGCACCAACAACATGCCCGACTGCTCGAACATGTGCCACGAGTCGACCAGCATCGCGCTGGCCGAGTCGATCGGCATCGGCAAGGCGAGCGTCTCGATGAACGACGTCTACCAGGCCGACCTGATCCTGATCGCCGGCCAGAACCCCGGCAC
>JBEVGQ010000198.1:0-19930 GCA_040511655.1 Aeromicrobium sp.
TTGATCAGCCGGTTGTACGGGCGGTACTTGGCCGGGTCGCTGCTGAACCCGGGCGAGCCGGCGTCCTCGGAGAAGACCTTGATGCCGGCGTTCTCGACCTTGTTGTAGGCGCCGGCCGCGCCACCTGACGCGACGAGCTGGCCGCTGACAGGGCCGGCGATGCCGATGTCGCTGGTGCGCAGGGAGCGCACGTGCCCGACCTTGGACGGGATGCTGGAGTAGAAGAACGTCGCCAGGCGCGTCAGGCCGCCCTCGACGAGCTCTTCGAGCACCATGTCGGCCTTGTCGAGGCCGTACTGCGGCGCGCCCGCGGACGTGTTCTCGATCTTGACGACGAAGACGGGGTTGGCGGGACGCCCCTTGCGCATCTCCAGGCCCGTCAGCGGCGACCTCTCGACGACCGGGGCCGCCGACGTCGCGGTCGCGTCGGGCGCATCGGCCTTCTTGGTGTCGTCGGACGACGACGAGCAGGCGGTCACGGTCAGGGCAGCGGCGGACACCGCCGCGATCAGGCGCAGCTTCATGACCGACAGCATGCCTCACGACGCCCCTCGGACGAGGATGCCACTCCTGGCGTCGACAGCCCGTCTGTGAGCGTCAGCCGTTCTTGGGCCTGCGGAAGCCGGCCGCCTCGGCAGCATCGGGTCCTGTGAACCAGATCGCCGCCGTGGTGCGGGCATAGGCCGGGCTGGAGGGGGCGTGGAAGATCTTCGAGCCACGGCTGACCTTGACGACGTAGTCGGACGACGGCGCCGACCCGTCGGCCAGCGGCAGGGCCGACCCCTGGTGCGGGCCCGGGACGACGTCCGCGGTCTCCGGTTCGGGTTCGGGTTCGGGGGCGCGAACGACCTCGGGGGCGGCGGCCTGCGGGTGGGCGGCCTGGGGCGCACGTGCTGGTGCCGCACGCGCGCGGAGCACGAGCTCGCGCACCAGCCACCCGAGCACGAACCCCAGGGAAGCCGAGAGCAGCAGCCAGACCCCGATCTCGCCGATCGTGTATCCCGACACGGTCACGCCCCCTTCCGCGACACGGTCGCCAGACGCAGCGAGTCGACCAGGCGGAGGCCCGGCAGCGCCTGCTGCACCTTCTCGACGACCTGCGACCTCGTGGTGGCATCGGGCACCTGACCGCCCAGGCGCACCGTTCCGTCACCCGGCAGGTCGAGGTCGAGGCCCTCGACACCCGCGACGATCTCGAGCACCGCGGGCACGTCGTCGGCCCACGGCGCGGCGCCCACCGAGCCGTCGACCGCGACGTCGCCGGTGACCGTGGCGCGCAGGGTCGTCGCGACGGCGACCTTGACCGCCGCAGCCTCATCGGCGGACGGCACGTCGCCACGGATCTGGACGTCGTCGCCAGCCCGGTCGAGCTCGAGCCAGGCGGCGCCGGGCGTGCGGGCCCGTGCCGGCCGCTCGACGTCGACCCGGCGGACGCCCGGCAGCGCCGCGACCAGCGACGCCGCCAACCTGGCCTCGACGTCGTTGCCACCGCGCAGCTCGGCCTCCCGACCGCTGAAGCTGACCTGGACGTCGGCCAGGTCGGCGGCGGCCAAGGCCGTCCGCGACCGCTCACCCAGGTCGGCGGCGACCGACCGTGATCCGAGCACGGCCCCGGCGACGACGACCGCGGCCAGGCACACCACGACCGCGGCGACGAGGACCTTCAGTCGTCGCAGCGGCTGGGCGGGGCTCTCGGGGTGGGAGTCGGACAACGGAGCGAGGTCTCTCAGCTAGATCGGCACGACGAAGGTCCACCGTACCGGTCGGGACCACTGACGGACACGTCGTCTCCAGCACATGTCGGCAGCGGCTGGGACGATGGACGCATGACGTCGGCCCTCGATCGCTTCGCGCCCGCCACGCGCGCGTGGTTCGCCGAGTCGTTCGACGGTCCCACTCCCGCCCAGGAGGGTGCCTGGCGCGGCGTCGAAGGCGACGAGCACGTCCTGGTCGTCGCTCCCACGGGCTCCGGCAAGACGCTGGCGGCGTTCCTGTCGGCCATCGACCGCCTCATGCACTCCGAGGTCGCCGACGACGAGCCCGCGCCCGGCACGCGCGTGCTCTACATCTCGCCGCTCAAGGCGCTCGCGGTCGACGTCGAGCGCAACCTGCGCTCCCCCCTCGTCGGCATCACCCAGGCCGCCGCCCGTCGCGGTGACTCCTTCCGCGACGTCACGGTCGGCGTCAGGTCCGGCGACACCTCGCAGCGCGACCGACGCTCGCTGCTGTCGCGTCCGCCCGACATCCTCATCACGACCCCCGAGTCGCTGTTCCTGATGCTCACCTCGGCGGCGCGCGACACCTTGCGCACCGTCGACACCGTCATCATCGACGAGATCCACGCCGTCGCAGGCACCAAGCGGGGGGCCCACCTGGCCGTGTCGCTCGAGCGTCTCGACGCCCTCCTCGAGGCACCGGCGCGGCGCATCGGCCTCAGCGCCACGGTCCGTCCGCACGACGAGGTGGCCCGGTTCCTGGCCGGCTCGGCGCGAGTCAGCGTGGTGGCCCCGCCGGCCACCACCCGGCTCGCCCTCGAGGTCGAGGTGCCGGTCGACGACATGACCAAGATCCCCGCGCCACCGCGCGACGAGGGCAGCGGCGCGCGATCCCTCGCCCCCGGCGAGGACGACCAGCCGCGCGGCAGCATCTGGCCGCACGTCGAGGACGCGATCATGCACCGCGTGCTCGCCCACCGCTCGACCATCATCTTCGTCAACTCACGCGGGGTCTCCGAGCGGCTGACCGCTCGCCTCAACGAGGCCTACGCCGAGCACCTGGGCCTCACCGACCCCGACGCACCAGCGGCGGGCCGCACCCCGGCGCAGATCATGGGCGGCAGCGCGGCCGCCAAGGCCGGCTCGGGTGACGACGCCGAGACGGTGCTGGCGCGGGCGCACCACGGCTCGGTCAGCAAGGACCAGCGCGCCCTCATCGAGGACGACCTCAAGTCGGGGCGGCTGCGCTGCGTCGTGGCGACGTCGAGCCTCGAGCTGGGCATCGACATGGGCGCCGTCGACCTCGTCATCCAGGTGTCGTCGCCGCCCTCGGTGGCCAGCGGCCTGCAACGCGTGGGGCGCGCCGGCCACCAGGTCGGCGAGGTCTCGCAGGGCGTCACCTACCCCACTTCCCGGCCCGATCTGCTGGGAGCAGCCGTCACCACCTCGCGCATGCAGGCCGGCCTCATCGAGCGCCTCGACATCCCCGCCAACCCGCTCGACATCCTCGCCCAGCACACCGTCGCCGCGACCGCGCTCGAGAGCCTCGACGTCGAGGAGTGGTTCGACACCGTCCGCCGCTCCGCCCCCTTCGCGACGCTGCCGCGCTCGGCGTACGACGCGACGCTCGACCTGCTGTCGGGCCGCTACCCGTCCGACGAGTTCGCCGAGCTGCGTCCGCGCATCGTCTGGGACCGCGACGCCGGCACGATCGAGGGCCGTCCCGGCGCGCAGCGGCTGGCCGTCACCAGCGGCGGCACCATCCCCGACCGCGGCATGTTCGGCGTGTTCCTGGCCGCGGGCGCCGAGGAGAGCGGGCCCCGCAAGGTCGGCGAGCTCGACGAGGAGATGGTCTACGAGTCGCGCATCAACGACGTCTTCGCGCTGGGCGCGACCAGCTGGCGCATCCAGGAGATCACCCACGACCGGGTCAACGTCACGCCCGCCTTCGGCCAGCCCGCGCGGCTGCCGTTCTGGAAGGGCGACGCCATCGGGCGCCCCTACGAGCTGGGCGAGGCCATCGGCGCCTTCGTGCGCGAGGCGTCGGCGCTGGCGCCCGACGCGCTCGCCGAGCGCACCGCCGGGCTGGGGCTCGACCGCCGGGCCGCCGACAACCTCGGCGCCTACCTGCGCGACCAGAAGGAGGCGACGGGCCAGGTGCCGTCCGACCGCACGCTGCTGGTCGAGCGGTTCCGCGACGAGCTGGGCGACTGGCGCGTCGTCCTGCACTCCCCGTTCGGCCGCCGCGTGCACGCGCCGTGGGCGCTGGCCGTCGGCGCGCGCATCGTCGAGCGCTACGGCATGGACGGCTCGGTGGTGGCCAGCGACGACGGCATCGTGGCCCGCATCCCCGACACCGAGACCGAGCCGCCCGGCGCCGAGCTGTTCGTGTTCGACACCGACGAGCTCGACACGATCGTCACGGCCGAGGTCGGCAGCTCGGCGCTGTTCGCGTCGCGGTTCCGCGAGTGTGCGTCGCGGGCCCTGCTGCTGCCGCGCCGCAACCCCGGTTCGCGCGCGCCGCTGTGGCAGCAGCGGCAGCGGTCGGCGCAGCTGCTCGACGTGGCCCGCAAGTACCCGTCGTTCCCGATCCTGCTCGAGACGGCCCGCGAGTGCCTGCAAGACGTCTACGACCTTCCGGCCCTCACCGCACTGTCGCGACGGCTGGCCTCGCGTGAGGTGCAGATCGCCGAGGTCACCACCGAGCGCGCCTCCCCCTTCGCGCAGAACCTGCTGTTCGGCTACGTCGCGGCCTTCCTCTACGAGGGCGACACGCCGTTGGCCGAGCGGCGAGCCTCGGCCCTCACGCTCGACCCCACGCTGCTGGCCGAGCTGCTCGGGCGCGCCGAGCTGCGCGAGCTGCTCGATCCCGAGGTGCTCGAGCATCTCGAGCTCGAGCTGCAGCGGCTCACCGACGACCGCCAGGTCAAGGACGTCGAGGGGGTCGCCGACCTGCTGCGGCTGCTGGGGCCGCTGTCGTCCGACGAGGTGCGCGCCAGGGTGCAGCCCGATCTCGCCGGCGAGGCGCACGGCTGGCTCACCGAGCTGCAGGGGGCTCGCCGCGCGATCGAGGTCGCCGTCGCGGGCGACGTCCGATGGGCCGTGGTCGAAGATGCCGGACGTCTGCGCGACGCGCTGGGCGTCGTCGTCCCGATGGGCGTGCCCGAGGCCTACCTCGAGGTCGTCGCCGACCCGCTGCTCGACCTCGTGTCGCGCCACGCGCGCACGCACGGGCCGTTCACGAGCGCCGACGTCGCCTCCCGCTTCGGCATCGGTGTCGCCGTCGCCGACCAGGTGCTGCGCCGGCTGTCGCGCGACGGCCGCCTGACCGAGGGCGAGTTCAGGCCCCAGGCCACCGGCAGCGAGTGGGTCGACCCCGCCGTGCTGCGCCGCCTGCGATCCCGCTCGCTCGCAGCGGCACGTCAGCAGGTCGAGCCCGTCGAGCCGCTCACGTTCGCCCGCTTCCTGCCCGCCTGGCAGGGCGTCGGCGGCACGGTGCGCGGTCCCGAGGGCGTCCTCGCCACGATCGACCAGCTCGCCGGGCTGGCCCTGCCCGCATCGGCATGGGAGTCCCTGGTGCTGCCGGCCCGCGTGCGCGACTACTCCCCCGCGATGCTCGACGAGCTGACGTCGGCCGGCGAGGTCGTCTGGTCCGGTGCCGGGTCCCTGCCGGGCAACGATGGTTGGGTTCAGCTGCACCCGGCCGACTTCGTCCTGTGTGCCGCGGGTGCGCAAGCCGTCGACCCCCTCGACCCCGACTCCCTGCACGCCACGATCGCCCACGCCCTCGACGGCGGAGGCGCCTTCTTGTTCCGCCAGCTGGTCGACGCGCTCTCCGCCGAGGGCCCCGGCACCGTCGACCACGCCGACGTCGCCTCGACCCTGTGGGACCTCGTGTGGTCCGGACGCATCAGCAACGACACCTTCGCCCCGGTCCGCACCCTCGTGGGCCGTGGCGGCGCGCACCGCACCCAGCGGCCGGCACCGCGGGCCCGGCTCCACGGCCGACGCGTCCGCTCGCCCCGCACCGCGCTGCAGGGACCCCCGACGGTGAGCGGGCGATGGTTCTCGCTCGCCGAGTCCGCCGACGACCCCACCAGCCTGCAGCTCGCTCGCACCGAGTCGCTCGTGGGCCGCTACGGCGTGGTGACGAGAGGGTCGGTCATGGCCGAGCAGACGCCGGGCGGGTTCTCGGCCGTCTACCGGGTGCTGCGCGAGCTCGAGCAGAGCGGGTCCGTGCTGCGCGGCTACTACATCGAGACGCTGGGGGCGGCCCAGTTCGGAGCCCCGGCCACGGTCGACCGCATGCGCGCCTTCGTCCTCGAGGACGAGCGTCCCACCGACGCGGCGGCTGTCGCCTTGGCGGCCACCGACCCGGCCAATCCCTACGGCGCTGCCCTGCCGTGGCCCGATCGGGTCGTCGACGACGGCGGCACCCGGCACCGGCCGGCCCGCAAGGCTGGCTCCCTGGTCGTCATGCACGACGGCCATCTGGTGCTCTACCTCGAGCGCGGCGGCAAGAAGGCGCTGGTGTTCGACGACGAACCGGCTCGTCTGGCCGCGGCCGCCCGGTCGCTCGTCACCCTGGTGCGGGCACGACGCATGAGCCGGCTGACGATCGAGACGGTCGACGGACGTCCTGTCGGCTCGTCGCCGCTCGGCGACGCGCTGCTCGAGGCCGGCTTCGAGCAGACCATCAAGGGGGTGCGCATCGATGCCTGAGGGCGACACCGTCTGGCGCACCGCCCACCACCTGCACGAGGCCTTGGCCGGTCGCGTGCTGACCCGCACCGACTTCAGGGTGCCTGCCTTCGCGACCCTCGACCTCTCGGGCTCGCCGGTCGACGAGGTGGTCAGCCGCGGCAAGCACCTGCTCGTGCGCACGCCCACGCACTCGATCCACTCGCACCTCAAGATGGAGGGCGCCTGGCACGTCCAGCGGCTCGAGTCACCCTGGCGTCGTCCCGGTCACTCGGCCCGCGCGGTGCTCGAGAACGACGAGTGGCAGGCCATCGGCTACTCGCTCGGCATCCTCGAGGTCGTCGAGATCGACGACGAGGAGTCCGTCGTCGGCTACCTCGGCCCCGATCTGCTGGGTCCCGACTGGGACCTCGAGCTGGCCGTCGGCCGCACGTCCGCCGATCCTGCTCGTCCCGTCTTCCTGGCCCTGCTCGACCAGCGCAACCTCGCCGGGTTCGGCAACGAGTACGTCAACGAGCTGTTGTTCATCATGGGGCTGCTGCCGACGCGCCCCGTCGGCGAGGTGCCCGACCTGACACGCGTGATCTCGCGGGGGCAGCGCATGCTCGACGTCAACAAGGCGCGCGTCGAGCGCTCGTTCACGGGCAGCACCCGCACGGGCGAGGACCGCTGGGTCTACAACCGCGAGCGCGCCCGGTGCCGCCGGTGCGGCTCGCGTCTTCGCAGCGGCAAGCTCGGCGACCGGCCCACCACCGAGCGCGACGTGTTCTGGTGCCCGCACTGCCAGACGTGATCAGTCGCGCATCACGACCGATGCGGTGGCAGCCGCAGCCAGCACCGTTCCGGCGAGGACGAGCGAGCCGGGCCCGGCCGACAGCAGAGGATCGGCGAACCACGGATAGGTCGACGCGAACACCACCACCAGGCCCGCCGCGAGCACCACGACGACCGCAGCGTCGCCGACCGCTGCCGCGAGCACGAGGCACACGGCTGCACCGCACACGGCAACGACCACCAGCGCGATGGTGAGACGCGAGACCGCGAACAGACCCAGCGCAAGGGCGTAGACGACCATGAACGCTGCTGTCCTGCCCAGCCGGAGCCTCCAGCCCGAGCGCGCGGCCTGCCGCTCGCACGCCACGAGCCGCGACGAGACGATCGGCAGGCTGAGGGTCGCCGCCCCGACGATGGCGAAGAGCCAGACCGGGGCCACCACGGGCCCGAACGGCAGCGCGACCACCGGCCCGATCGCCAGCCGCAGACCCCCGCACCACAGCACCGACGCGACGACGGCCCGGATGACGTGGAACCGCCGGGCCAGCGTCCGTACCTGCGTGCCGCTCAGGGCAGGACCACCGACTCAGGGAGCCTCACGTCGGCGTACCGGCAGGCCCGCAGCTGCGCGTAGGTCGTGCGGATCCACGACTCCTGCGCCTGACCGGCATGCTCGAGCCAGCCGCCGAACACCTCGGCCCGGTAGTCGGCCGGCTCCGACAGACCGTTGCGGATCGAGAGCCATGCCGCGATCGCCGCGCGAGCCACGAAGACCTCGTCCGGCGGCGCGACGTCGGCGGTGTCGGCGGCGCACAGGGCCGGCATGGCGAGCATGTCGGGGACACGCTGAGCGTCTCCGTGACGGGCGTTGATCGTGCCCGGATCGAGCAGGATCGGCGCGACGCCGTCGGGAAGGCGCCGGTACGGCACGACCTGCTGGTGACGACGAGGCACCCTTGCCCCGATCGCGGCGAGCGGCCTGGACTGCTCTCCGAGCTGACGGGCGAGCCAGTGCAGCTGCCGTGACGTCTGCGACGCCAGGCACACCGACGTGCCCGACGAGGTCTCGCACGCATATCGGATCGGCACGTCCGATGCCTCCAGCCTCGATGACGGCGCGGCCTCGGCGGCCACGGCCGACGCGATCAGCACGACGACCGATGCGGCGACGACCCATCGCGGCGTCGACGCCCCTCGACCCGAGTCGCGTGCCAGCATCACGGCGGCGGCCGACAGGATGACGGCCAGCAGCACGGCCAGCGCAGCCGTCTGCTGCCGCCAGTCCCAGGTGAGGCCCACCAGGCTGCCGGTCGTCCCGCCGACCGTGAAGACGTCGGGCAGCAGCAGGTCGTCGGGGAAGGCCGTCACGCCGAAGACGACCGACGCCGCGAGCGGCACGGCGAGCAGGGTCGGCCACAGCACGGCTGTCGCAGCCCCGATGAACGTCGCCGCAGCCAGCACCAGGATCGGTAGCGCGAGCGCGAACGCGGCTCCAGCGCCGGCGCCTGGCTGGGCACCGGCGGCGACCGTGGCGACCAGCACGGCTGTCGTGGCTGCGACATGCACCGCCGCACCGATCGCGAGCACCGACAGAGCGGAGAGCCAGCCGGCGACGACACCCCTGGGGGTCTGCCGCAGCAACGACCACGTCGGGGCCGAGCGCCACCTCAGCACCTCGAAGGCTGCGCAGCCGGCTAGCAGCGGCGCCGTCACCACCGTGACCCCGCCGGCCCAGTCGACGCTCCAGTCCCACTCGCCCAGCCAGGGTGTGCCGCGCTGGAACAGGCAGAAGGCCTGGACGACCACGATCACCGGGGCGAATCCGAAGGTGGAGCTGCGACGCACCAACGTCCTCACGCGGCATCACCGCCGATCAGGGAGATGAAGCCGCTCTCGAGACCGGACGAGCCTGCGATGTCGGCCGTCGCGCCGTCGAACAGCACACGTCCGCGGTGGAGCACCGCGACTCGCGTCGCGAGCTGCTCGATGTCTTCGACGATGTGGCTCGCGAGCACCACGCACCGCGAGGTGGCCAACGAGCGCAGCAGCAGGCGGATCTCCGCGCGTTGCACGGGGTCGAGCCCCGTGGTCGACTCGTCGAGGAGCAGGACGGCAGGATCGGCCAGCAGCGCCTGCGCGATCGCCGCCCGTCGCGTCATGCCGCCCGACAGCGTGCTCAACCGCTGCCGGGCCTGCTGCTGGAGGCCGACCGACTCGACCGCCGCGTCGACACGACCCGCCGTCGAGCCTCTCGGCACGGCTCGCATCCACGCCATGTGGCGCAAGAACTCGAGCACCGTGAAGTTGCCGGGGAAGTCGAAGTCCTGCGGCACCAGCGCCACGTGCCGGGACGCATCGGCCCGGCGACGACCGTCGTAGACGTCCGCCCCCGCGACCAGGACGCTGCCTGATCGCGGGGACAGCAGACCGGCCACCGACTCGAGCAGCGTGGACTTGCCCGCCCCGTTGACGCCGAGCAGGCCGAGGGCACCGGCGCCCGCGGTCAGAGACACGTCGTGCAGGATCTCGACACCCCCTCGACCCGCAGAGACGGACCGGACCTCGAGCACGGAGGTGATGGCGCGCGCCTAGTAGCTGAAGGTCGTGTAGGCCCACACCGAGCAGTCGTCAGGTGCGAGGTTCTGGTCTTCGCAGACGTGGATCTGCCCGCGCGCCTTCTCGGCCCCGCCGTACAGGTTCGTGCGGGTGTAGTCGGGCTTCCACGAGCCCGAGTTCGTCCGGCCGGTCTCGAGGCTCTTGCGGTTGATCCACGAAGGGGTCGTCTGAGCCGTGCCGACGTAGTAGAACTGAAAGTTGGTCTCGACGTAGACGCTGTCGCCGCCGGGCTTGCTGTCCTTCTGGTACGACGAGTTACGGGCGTACGAACCGCCCTGGTTGTAGAAGTCGCCGTAGGCCTGCCCCTGCTTCTGCCCTGACGAGGCGCTCTTGTGATACGCCGTGAGGGGGCTCGAGGAGCTGCCCCAGGCCACGGCCATGGCCGGCTGAGCCACCGCGACGAGCCCGAGCGAGCTGGCGGCGAGGACGGCGGAGCGGGCGGCCCAGCGGCGGGCGGTGGAACGGTGAGGCAAGGAGTGGTCGGACATCGTGGACTTCCTTCACGGGTGGCTCATCGACGTCGACCCACGCCGGACTCCATGGCATCTAGCGATGCCCACAGACTCCCGAACGTCTCACGACCTCGGAACGCGACACCATGTCACGCCACTGATGAGTAGCGATAAGATGACACGGATGAGTAGCGGTCGTCAAGCACCCCGCCGGTGCGTGTGGACGACCGCCGACCTGCGGTCAGGAGGCGGCGGCGAGCCGTTCGAGCACGCGGGCGAGCTGGACGTCCCGATCGGTCACGCCGCCGACGTCGTGGCTGCTGAGCCGGATGTCGACGCGGTTGTACACGTTGGTCCACTCCGGGTGGTGGTCCATCTCGTCGATCGGCCCCGCGGCGCGGCCCAAGAAGTCGATGGCGGCGGTGAAGTCGGCGAACTCGAAGGACTTGACCAGCGCCTCGCCCTCCTGCGACCAGCCGGGCAGGCCGTCGAGGGCTTCTTCGATCTGGGCATCTGTGTAGGGCGTCATCTCTTCACGCTATCGCCGCACCCCTCGCGCGCAAGCGTGCCGACGTCAGTCGGCCGGCAATGCCTCGCCGACGGCACCCTTGGTCGCGCCGAAGAGGGCCGCCGACAGCTGAGCCTCGGCACTCCTGACGAAGGACGTCGTCAGGTGGGTGGTCTGCCGATACACCAGCACGTTGCCGATCACGGCGGCACACCGTCCGCGGTCCGGGCAGATCGTCGAGGTCAGGTCGGCGACCGCGACGCCGGGCACCTCGGCGGCGGCGCGCCGAGCGGCGGGGGCTCCCGAGGCGGCGACACCCTGGTCGCGGTCGAAGGCGCAGCGGTCGAGGCGCTTCGGGTTCTGTGCGACGCACTCGTAGACCGGCTGGTCGGACGGAGCGGGGTTGTCGAGCAGCGCCACGACGGGGATGCCGGCGCGGGTCAGGGTGCGCCAGTACGAGACCAGGCCGCCCACCATGGCGTCCTCGGTCTCCTGGCTGCGCTGGGTGGCCCCCGCGGGCAGCGCCTTGCCCTGGCGGTGCGAGGCGATCACGAGGTCGGGATCGAGCTGGACGACGTCCTTGAGCACGGCTCGCCCCCAGGCACGGCAGTCGGGGTTGTTCTTGCGGTCGAGGTCGACGTCGGTGAACGAGCAGGCCGACTTGGTGAACTGCACGACCTTGAAGCCCTCGCGCCTGCCGATCGCGGAGATCGCCGGCTGCCACTGGGCGATCTTCGAGTCGCCGACGATCACGACGGTGCGGTCGGCAGAGGTGTCGCCCGACGTGCACGGCTTGGGCACGGCGTCGCCGTCCCTGACCTGGCAGCCGGAGCCGTCGTCGTAGAACGCGGGACGGTCGTCGACGGCCTCGGTCGCGAGAGGACGCATCTCGTCCACCGAACGCATCGTCGCCCAGTCGACGTCCTTGTTCGCGGGATCGAGCAGTGCCGCGGCGCCGGGGCTGCTCGACGTCGTGGCCTCGTCCACGCCGGCGGACGCCGAGGCCGACAGTCCGACACCCACACCCACGCCGAGCCCCGTCAGCGCGAGCCCCATGCCGATGGCCCGGGCCGACGGCTTGAAGGCCGTGCCGAACCGGATCGGGTTCTCGACGAACCGGTTGGACAGGTACGCCGGGACCACCGACGCGGCCATCAGCAGCACGACCCAGCGCAGCCTGATGCCCGGCCAGTGCGCCTGCGCCGCGACCAGGATGGGCCAGTGCCACAGGTAGATCGAGTACGACAGCCCGCCGATCCACACCATCGGCTTGATGCTGAGCAGCCGCTGCGGCGACCCCGGCGTGGGCCGCAGCCCCGACGCGATCATCAGCGCCGCACCGATCGTCGGCACCAGCGCGTGAGCCCCCGGCCACGAGGTCGAGGCGTCGAACACCCGCACCGCGTAGGCGATCAGCGCGATGCCGACCCACCCGCCGGCGGCCCGCAGCACGTCCGGCAACCGCTCGACCTGCGTCGCGGCCAGGGCCAGCAGCGCCCCGATGCCGAGCTCCCAGATGCGCGTCGTCGACACGAAGTAGGCCGTCGCCGGGCTGTCCGCGGTCTGCTGCACCGAGAAGGCGAACGAGGCGACCGTCACGACTCCCAGCACGGCGAAGGCTCCTGCCCTCCACCGTCGTGCCGCGAGCAGGCCGATCACCAGCATGAGGATGGGCCAGACGACGTAGAACTGCTCCTCGACCGCCAGCGACCAGTAGTGCTGCACCGGAGACTGGCCGACGTCCTCGGCCAGGTAGTCGACGCCGCGTTCGGCCAAGCGCCAGTTGACGACGTACAGCGCCGCCGAGACGATGTCGCCGCCGAAGTCCTTGCGCTGCGTGATCGGCAGGAACCAGTACGTCACCAGCGCCGAGAACACCAGCACCGTCGCACTGGCCGGCAGCAGTCGCTTCATGCGACGGGCCCAGAAACGCGACAGGCTCACTCGGCCCGACCGCGACACCTCGCGCGCCAGAAGCCCCGTGATCAAGAAGCCCGACAGCACGAAGAACACGTCGACGCCCACGAACCCGCCGGCCAGGAACGGCACCCCGGCGTGGGCCACCAGGACCGACCCCACGGCGATCGTCCGCATGCCCTCGATGTCGAGGCGGATCGTGCGGCCGTGGTCGGGCTTCGTCAGAGGGGCCTCGACCGAGCGGTGCTGACCGGTCGACATGTCCTCCCCTTCTGCGCAGACGTGTGGTGGTGCCCGTCGGGCCCCGGACAGGTTATCCGACGGGCCCAGGCCGTAAGAATCCGTGCGTCACCGTGACTAGAGGTCATGAACATCTACTCGACCCGCCCGACTCGTGCCTGCAGCCCCGGGGGGGCGAGGCCACTGACCCGAACGACCTCGAGCAGGCGATCGACAGCAGGCTGCACGTCAGGTTCGTGTACGAGGGGCAGCCCCGGGTCGTCCAGCCCGCCGCCCTCGGTCGCCACATGATCACGGGCGCGCTCTCGTTGCGCGGCTACCAGACGGGCGGGAGGAGCAACTCGCGGCCGCCACCGTTCTGGACGATGTTCTCGCTCGACGAGATCGTCGACCTCGAGATGGTCGACGACCCGTTCGTCGACGACCCGCCGGGCTACGCCGACGGCGACCGGCTCGTCGTAGCCGTCATCGCGGAGCTGTAGCCGTCGTGCAATGCGTCGTCGGGCGATCTCTGAGCGGGCTCGCCCGCCTGTACGCTCTCGATGTGGGAGAGGACGAATTCACCGCCTTGTTCCACGCCCTCAGCGGTCGCCTCTTCAGCTTCGCGGCGGCCCGGTTGTCTCCGCAAGCTGCCGACGACGCGGTCAGCCAGACGTTCGAGACCGTGTGGGACAAGCGGACGGAGTGCCCCAGCGACCCGACCGCTCGCATCGGATGGGTCTTCACGATCGGCCGGTACAAGATCCTGCAAGAGCTCGATCGTCGAAGCCGCAAGCACCACGACCAACGGTTCGCCGACGACTACCCGTCCCGGTCGATGGATCAGTCCGATGTCTCCGAGACCGTTGCCGAGTCCGATCTCGGCCGCTGGATCTACGGCCAGCTGACGCCCCAGGAGCGAGACCTGTTCGACGTCGCCTTCATGAAGGACGTCAGCCGGGACGAGGCTGCCGCCATGCTGGCGATCTCGGTCGGCACGTTCAACACGCGGGTGTCACGACTGCGCAGCAGGATCCGCGCGCTCCGCCGCCACGCGGAGTCCGACGCCCTCTCTCAGGAAGGAGAAGCTCGATGAGCTCGCACGACGAGAACGCCGACGAGCTGGAGCTCCTCCGGCAGGAGGGCCGTCGTCTCGGCATGCCGGGCGCCATCGATCCGGCGTCCGTAGGTGTCTCCCTGACGACGGCCGAAGACATCCTCGCCAGGGCGAAGGGCAGCGGCCCCGACGAGTCCGCGCCTGCGTCTCTCGATCAGAGACGACGTCAGCGCGGCACGCTCGCCGTGCGTGCCGCGGCCGCCGTCGCCGCTGCCGCCGTCGGGATCCTCGCCATCGGCCTCGCACCGTGGCACCAAGGCGCAGCCGACGCGATCGCTCCCCCCGTGCTCGACTACGAGTTCGCCGACGCTCGCAACATCGCCTACGCCCCGGGCGAGGACGCGCGTGCGGCGCTTCTCGCCCTGGCCGACACCGCCGAGAAGCAGCCACAGAGGTCTCCGGCGGGCAGCACCCAGCTCGTGGTGAGCGACAACTGGTTCGCCACCCTCGAGGAGGGCAAGCCCGCACAGCTGATCCCCAAGCAGAACTCGAGCTGGTTGCGCAAGGACGGTTCGGTGAGCGTCCGCGAGGTGTCCGGCAAGCCACTGTCACCGGACGGTCGCGTACCGCCCATCGACCGCGGCACCACCGGATCGAGGGTCGACGACGAGACGTACCCGCCCGACGACGGCCTGGACGCCCAGTACGTGGCCAAGCTCGGCGGTGACACAGACCGGGTCCGAGACACGCTGATGACGACGCAGGAGTGCGAGGTGCGGGTCGTGAGCCCGAGCCGTGCGAGGTGCCTCTACCAAGAGATCACGAACCTGTTCAGCTACTCCGTCGTCCCGCCGAGGACCACCGCAGCGTTCTGGCGCATCCTCGCCGACGAGCCCAGCGTCCGTCTGCTCGGGTCGGTGAAGGACCGCGTGGGACGACGAGGAGTCGGGATCTCGCTGATCCCCGCGAACGCGCCGCAGTTCCGACTCGTGGCCATCATCAGTCCCGAGACCGGCCAGCTGCTCGGCACCGAGGACATCCGCATCAAGGACGACCCCACCGTCGGCGTCGAGGCCCCAGCCATCTATTCGTTCACCGCGATCCTCGAGGCGAGATACACCCGTGCGACCGGACCACGCGACTGAGGCCTCGGGGTGCTGGCAGAGCTCCGGGGTCCCCTGACCGGCGGTCGACGTCGTCGCAATCGAGAAGCAGCCTGAGCAATCGAGGCTGCGAGGCCGAACATCGGCCGCCGGCGCCGTTCCCGGTCAGACGTCTGATCAGGCCTCTCGGATCGCAATACCTGGGTACTCGACGACGAGTCCTGAGCTGTCGTATCGCAGGTTGCACGAGAACTCGAACGTCGGTGACTCGTAGTGAAACAGCATCTGCTTCAGGCCGGACTCGATCAATGTGTAGCGTTGCTCGAGACGTTCCACGCGCAGATCGTCAGCTCGGACGAATGCCGCCGGTACATCGACACCGACGCCCGCGACGAAGTCGAGGCGATGGAGAGGAAGCGTGTTGGTCACGGCGGACGATTCGAGATCGACATCGATGCATCCGTCAAGGTCGGTGCGCAGTTCGCCGTTCGCGAACCACCTTCCCGCAGAGTCGCGCGTCAGCGTCAGCTCCTTCTCGCCTGTGGCTGACAGATGTGAGGCGTGCACCGCGATCGTTCTCCATGAACGGTCGACCGTCACGTCGTAGCCGACCGACCACGGCACGGAGGACTCGAGTGCTGTCGTGTGCCCGGTCAGACGATGGCCAGCGATCAGATCGTCGAAGAAGGCGACCTCGAAGCCCGTTCTCAACCCTGTGTGGTTCCAGCTCGCACCGGCGGGTGGTGACGTCAGTCTCATGAACGGAATCTATCCTCGGCCGGCCCTGTGACGTCTCTAGAATCGGCCACGCGCTGGACGCAAGGTCGGTGAACACGCCCGCGACACAGCTGGTGACGAGGCTCCATGAGGACCCGGTCCCGTCTCCCTGCCACCTACTTGACGGTGGTTCGGAACGTCTTGGTGGTAGCTGCGGTGGAGCTGGTGCCGGCGTAGGAGACGGTGATCGTGCGCTTGCCCTTGGGCAGGCCTCTCAGCGTGACCGTGGCCTTGCCCTTGACGAGGTTGGTCGTCTTCGTGACGGTGCCCGAGCTGATCGTGAGCTTGCCGTTGAGCTTGCTCCGGGTGGCGGTGCGGAAGATGTCGACGGCGATCTTGGCGGTGCCGTTACCGGGCGTGAGCTTGGCGTTGATGTGGGCCCTGGACTTGAGCTTGATCTGGATGCCGGTGGCGTCCTGGCCGGTCACGTCGTACACCGTGCTGGCGGACAGCGGCGCCCACAGCTTGCCCGGATCCACTTCGAGGCGGTAGGTGCCGCCGGTCGCCGGTCCGAGCGTGAACCTGCCGGACCTGGACGTGTCGGCCTCCAGACGCTTCTGCTGGTCCTGCTCGATGGTACGGACACCGGCGTTCCTGATCGGGCGTCCCGACGTGTCGGTGACGGTGCCGGAGATGCGGCGCCCCTTCGTGGTCAGCGTCTGCGGGTTCAAGGTCAGGTTCTGTCCGGCGGTGACGGTGATCGCGGTGCCTCCGCACGCGCTCGTGATTCTCGGCAGGTTGTCGTAGCACTGGGGGAAGTACGTCTTGCCGTCGTCGACGAACTGCAGGTTGTACTCACCTGCAGGCAGCCCCTTGAGCGTGAACGAGCCGTCCTTGGCGATCGGGACGCTCGTGTCGTAGACGGGGTCAGAGTCGTAGCCGCTGTCGATCTGCACATCCGGCCCGGACACCTCGGTGCGGAGCCGGGTCGTGACGACGCCGTCGCCGCGCTTGACGACCCCGGTGATGGAGGCGGCTCTCTTCACCGACACGTTGCGGGTCAGGGTCTTGCCGGGCCGGTCGGAGAATCGGCGGGACGTGGCCACGATGCGGCCGGACGGATCCGTGACGATGACCGCCTTGCCGCCGAGGTCCTCGTCGTCCTTGTCCTCGACGGGGAACTTCGAGAACGAGTACGCACCCTTGCTGTTGGTCGTGTGGACACCGAGGCTCGGACCGCTGAAGCTGTCAGCGCCGATCCAGACCAGCTCGACCTTCACACCCTTCACCGGTTTGCCGTCGAGCGTGACGACACCCTTGACGGAGGCGGTCTTGGTGGCTGCTTGAGCTGGCAGGGTCAGCCCGGCCAGGACCAGGGCGATCACCGCGAGAAGCAGAGCGGGCGTACGGATGGAGCGTGTGGTGTTCATGGTTCCCCCGATCGAGTCACCTCAGTGATCCTTGGCGATCGGAGGCAGACAACATGACATTCTCATAGTGGTCGGTGCAGCGTCCATCATCTCGCTGGGTGCGAGCGGACTGGACGAGATCCGCGGTGAGGAGGGCACGCTGCAATCGCAAGCCAGAACCGGGAGTCTGCTCGCACGCCGACACCTGGAACATGTTCCACGCACAAGACTGCATGCCCATCCTCATGGGGGCATCCCTCAGGGCCGCTGGCCGGGCTGGTCGACGACCCCGGTGGCCGAGTAGGCGACGTCGAAGGTGATGTCGCCCTTGCTGGGGCCACCTGACTCGTCCTGGAGGAGGGTCGACCGCTGCCCCAGGGCGGCGTAGGTCGAAGGGTCGAGCAGCAGCTCGACGCTCTCGTCGGGGTCGATCCCCTCCTGGTTCCCGCCGGTCCAGGCTACTGACAGCACTGAGCGGCCCAGCAGGTCGTGGGCGTCGGCGTCGACCTCCACACCGGGGATCGTGGCCAGGGCGCGGAACAGCCGGGCTTGCGCCTGGGGGGGCAGCACCGGCGCTGCTAGAAGGCACTCGGCCACGTTGGCGAAGTCGCTCACGGCCTCGGTGGATGGGACGGTGTGGTCCACCAGATCGCTCGTGCGCAGCTGCACGAGCAGAGCGTGAGGATCCTCGGGCAGCGCGGCCAGCTCGTCATACCACTCCTTCGGTGCCGGATCAGTGGTGCCCTTCTCCTCCTCGGTTACCACCAGGCGCGAGGACCCCTCAGGTTGGTTGTTCGCGTACTTCGTGCCGTCGAAGCGGACCCACATCTCCTTGCGAGGTGCGTCCGCCGAGTCGTGGACGAAGGACTCATAGACCCACTGGTCGTCCCTCGGCCGCACCTCGGGTCTCGCGGCGACCCGGTCGGCAGCCTGGTCGAGCACTTCGGCGGCGCTCGGCGATGCGCCGGGTCCGGCCTGGGCCACCAGCAGCCCGACCACGAGCGACGCGGCCACCGCCGCTCCGGCGCCGCCGAGCAGCAGACTCTTGCGCTGCGACCCGGGGAGCACCCCACCATCGATCGCGACGCCGCCCCTCTCGAGGAAGTCGGGAAGCCGCCCGGGCGCGGTCACCGTGATCTCGGAACGGAACTCCTGGAGCTTCGTCATCTCATCCATCGAGCAGTCCTTTCAGGGTCAGTGGTTGCGTGGTCGGAGGCGTCAGCGTCAGGTTCTCCGGCTCCGGTTCACCGGAGCCCGCGACGACGTCGGGATCGATCGTGGAACGGATCCGTCGCCGGGCACGGTGCAACCGGGACCGGACCGTACCGAGGGGGATGGTCAACGCCTCGGCGACTTCCAGATAGCTGAAGTCAGCCCACGCCACGAGCAGCAGCACGTGGCGGTCGCCGGGCGACAACGTGGCGAGCGCCGCGGCGAGCGGCTGGCGAGCGGCCACGGCGTCGATTCGTTCATCGGTCTGCTCGATCCACGACCCCACAACTGGGTCGCGTCCGGCGCGGGCCACCGCGCGTAGCGCCCGCACCTCACTACGGCGATGCTTGCCGATCAGATTGGCGGCGATGCCGTAGAGCCAGGGCCTGGCACTGGTCCGACTCATGTCGAAGCGCTCGCGTGTGCGAAAGGCGATCTCGAACGTCTCGGCAGCGACGTCATCGGCCGCGCTCGGTCCGATGCGCCGGGTCGCGAAGCGGTGCAGGTCCGAAGCGTGCCGATGCCAGAGTTCGGCGAAGCCGGACGGTTCGCTGAACGAGGCGCGCACCACCTCGGCGTCGCTGGGTTGGTCTTCGGTCATCATGTCCCGGACCCGACGGGGTGGATCCGACCTCCACCCGTTCTTACCCGATGCCGGCGAACGAGTTCACGCGCCCCGATACGTGACAGTTCCGGGCCTTCATACGGGCCCTCCAGTGGGGCTGCGGGGATCGCTCGACGGGCCGCTTCGCGGCAACCTAGGGGCCCGCTCGGCTCCTGAGCCACATGACAGGTCCCCAGACGTTTCAGGCGTACTCCCACCTGCATCCCACGCATCTCGACCATACGAGCCCGTCGCCGAAACCAGACCGAGCTCACCGCGTTGGCTGACGGCTACCGGGCCGGCGCCTCTGTCTACGACAGTGCCACCAAGTTCGGCACCAATCGCACGAGCGTCAGCAGGCAGCTCACGATTCTTGGCGTGCCGATGCGCTGCGCCTCACTGACCGACGCCGAGCTGACCAAAGCCGTAGCCCTCTACGAAAGTGGATTGCCACTCGCGAATGTCGGCGAGCAGGTTGGGCGCGATCACTCGGTCATGAGGAACACGCTCAGGAGAGCAGAGCTTCAGCGGCGCGACGGTCACGGTCGGGAAGTCATTGAGTCCTGAACTAGATCGGTGTCTCCTCCTGGCTGTTCACGCCGCTTCCGGACTCGGTCTTCAGCCGCACAGCGGAACACGCGGGCCACCTTCTGTGCATCTATTTCCGGTGTGCGAGCGCCTTGATGGTGAAGGGTCGATCTTCCTGACGCAGACGCTTCTGAGCTCCAGCCGTCTCTTTGGCCATGCGGACGCGCTTCGCGGCCGGGCTGGCAGCCGTGGTCCAGAACGGCTCGAACTGGAGGGTCGACTCCCTCCACCCGACCGGCTCAAGGAATCACGGACCCTGGACGAGCTGAGCGCGTCCGGGGTCACATGATGCAGGGGAGCTGCGGGGATCCCTTGATCGGCGGCACCGGATGGGCGGC
>JBEVGQ010000199.1:0-4937 GCA_040511655.1 Aeromicrobium sp.
CGCTGCGGCTGGTACGACGCCCCGATCGCCCGCTACGCGGCTCGCATCAACGGCGTCACCGACTTCGTGCTCACCAAGCTCGACGTGCTGACGGGCTGGGAGCAGATCCCCGTGTGCGTCGCGTACGACGTCGACGGCGAGCGCGTCGACGAGATGCCGATGACGCAGACGGGCTTCCACCACGCGAAGCCCATCTACGAGCTGTTCCCCGGCTGGACCGAGGACATCTCGGGTGCCCGGACGTTCGAGGACCTGCCGCAGGCTGCCCAGGACTACGTCCTGGCGCTCGAGAAGATCTCGGGTGCGCGCATCTCGACGATCGGCGTCGGTCCCGATCGCGAGCAGTCGATCGTCCGCCACGACCTGCTCTAGGAGCCCTGCCTGGGCGAGGGACAGTTTGTCCCATGAGGGGCGGCATGTTGTGATGGATGACGTCGGGGGTTCCCGGCGTCTCCGGGGGGTCCGGAGGGAAACTCACCAGCAAGGGACACATCCTCATGTCACTCATCACCACGCGCCGCACCGTGGGAGCGGGTGTCGCCACCGGCGCACTCGTCACCTCGACGCTGCTGTTCGCCCCGTTCGCGCAGGCTGCGAACGCCGATGTCCGCGAGTCTCAGATCGCCGCGGCCGGCGGCAGCACCGCCGGCTGGTACCAGGAAGCGGCGGGCGCCACCAACCAGATCACGACCGACGGCCTCCAGCTCAGCGGAGTGTCCGGCGTGCTCAATGGCAACGTTGCCGCGAGCGCCGATCTCGACGACCTCACCGACGCCACAGCGACCACCACCGGGTCTGCGACCGTCGTGGTCCTGGTCACCGATGCTGACGTCGCGGGCGTCGTTCGTCTCACGCCCGCTGCCGGCGGCACGTGGCAGTCGGACAAGACGGTCGGAACCGTGAGCCCCAACACCCCCACCTCGGTCGCCGACCTCAAGACGGCTTTCGGCACCAACTACAAGGTGACGGCGTTCGGTGTCGGCAACACGAGCGGTGCCAGCGCCGTGAAGACGTTCGTCTTCGACGGAACGACGTACGAGTTCAAGAACAACGCCCCCACCGTCGCCAACGGCTCGGTCAAGACCAAGGTCAACACCGCGGTCGACGTCCCGCTCAGCGCCAACGACATCGACGGCAACGCGCTGACCTACAAGGTCGACTCGGTCACCGGCGGCTCGGTCACCGGAACGGGCGCGACGCAGCGCTTCACCCCCGCCAAGAACTTCAAGGGCAACGCGCAGGTCGCCTTCACCGTGACCGACGGTCGCGGCGGCTCGGCCTCGGCCGTCACCGCGATCAAGGTCGAGAAGCAGAAGGGCAAGGTCGACATCTACCGCGTCCACCCGACGCGTCCCTCGACCCGCAGCACCGTCTACGTCTACGCCTCGGTCAGCGTCGACGGCGTGAAGGCCGCCAAGGGCACGACGGTCTACGGCTACGCCAAGAGCAAGAAGGTCGTGACCGGCAAGGTCAACGGCAGGGGCAAGGTCAAGCTCAAGCTGCCGAACAAGCTGCCCAAGGGCAAGTCGACGTTGAAGGTCACGCAGGCCGGATCGTCGATCCGCAGCGGCGGCACCGACTCGGTCGTCGTCCGCGTCCGCAAGTAGCACCTGCACCTCAGCGAGGGCCCCGTCCAACAGGATGGGGCCCTCGCCATGTCTGGCCCTGTGATCGGGAACGGCTGCGATCCCGCCGGATAGCGGACGAGTTGTCGCAATCTCGCGATCTCGTGATTGAGTGGAGTCGACACCGGGACCGTCCCAGAACGCCCCGGAAGACCCCACCTAGGAAGTCAGGAACGCACATGACCCCCACCACGACCCTCCGCCGCACCGGAGCAGGCGCCGGCATCGCCGCTCTCGTCGCCTCGGCTCTGATGTTCGCCCCGGCCGCCGACGCCGCCACCGCGGTCAACGTCACCAACGCCGAGATCAAGACCACCGCTGCCGACTACGTCGCCTGGCACCAAGGCGTCAGCACCAACCCCACCGGAGCCAAGGTCACGGCGAAGGGCCTCGAGCTCTCGGGCGGCAAGTCCCAGGTCATCAAGGGCTACGCCGACAACAACCAGACGATCGTCGCGGGCAAGCCCAACTTCAACATCGCCGACAAGATCACCGGCTCGAAGTTCACGGCCACGGTGGGCAACGCGTCGCTGCAGGTTCCGCTGCGCAGCACCAACGTCGAGGCGGCCGGCAACCTCACGACGATCTCCAGCCTCCCCGACCAGGGCAGCCGCATCAAGACGTCCGACCTGTGGGTGTCCACCGCCGCCATCGGCACTGTCCCCGCCAACACCCCCGTGCCGCTGACCTCGATCATCGGCCAGCTGGGTGACTACAAGGTCATCGGCTTCGGCGTCCAGGCCGAGGTCAACGCGACCATCTCCGACCTCACCTGGGACGGCGTCACCTACACGTTCAAGGAGCCTGCGTCGCAGGTCTCGAAGGCCAAGTTCTACAAGTTCTCGCCCAAGTCGGGCAAGATCACGACCCGCAAGACGGTCTACGTGTACGTCCGCGTCACGGTCGACGGCAAGCAGGCGCCCAAGGGCCTGGCGGTCGCGGGCTACGCCAAGGGCAAGAAGGTCGTGACCGGCAAGGTCAACAGCAGCGGCAAGGCCAAGCTCAAGCTCGGCAAGCTGCCCAAGGGCCGCTCGACCCTGAAGGTCACGGTCGTCGGCAACGACACCGTCAAGCCTGTCAGCATCTCGCGCGTGGTGAAGGTCAAGAAGTAACCACTCCAGCACGCAGAGGGGCCTCGTCCACGCGGACGGGGCCCCTCGTCGCGTCCGGGCGCCTGTCGGCGACGACTAGAGTGGCATCCCGTGAAGACCCTCGTCATCGGCACCGGCGGCCGTGAGCACGCCCTGGCCCTCGCCCTGTCCCGCGATCCGCAGGTCGTCGAGGTCCACGCGGCCCCGGGCAACCCCGGCATCGCCGCCGTGGCCACCCTGCACGACGTCGACCCGCTCGACGGTGACGCCGTCGCGGCACTGGCCACGTCCCTGGACGTCGAGCTGGTCGTGGTGGGCCCGGAGGCACCGTTGGTCGCCGGTGTCGCCGATGCTGTCAGGGCCGCCGGTATCGCCTGCTTCGGCCCGTCGAAGGAGGCCGCGCAGATCGAGGGGTCCAAGGCGTTCGCCAAGCAGGTCATGGCCGCCGCCGAGGTGCCCACCGCGATGGCCCATGTGTGCGAGACCCCCGAGCAGGTCGCCGACGCACTCGACGCGTTCGGCCCCCCGTACGTCGTCAAGGACGACGCGCTGGCCGCGGGCAAGGGCGTCGTCGTGACGGACGATCGACAGGCCGCGATCGACCACGCCGCCGCGTGCGATCGCGTCGTGATCGAGGAGTTCCTCGACGGGCCCGAGGTGTCGCTGTTCGCGATCACCGACGGGCAGACGGTGCTGCCGCTGCAGCCGGCCCAGGACTTCAAGCGGGCCTATGACGGCGACGATGGCCCCAACACCGGTGGCATGGGCGCCTACACGCCGCTTCCGTGGGCCCCCGAGGACCTCGTGGCCGAGGTGTGCCGCCGCGTGCTGGTGCCGACGGTCGAGGAGATGGCGCGCCGCGGCACCCCCTTCCAGGGACTGCTCTACGCCGGTCTCGCGCTCACCAGCCGAGGCGTGCGGGTCATCGAGTTCAACGCGCGCTTCGGCGACCCCGAGACGCAGTCGCTGCTGGCGATGCTGCGCACGCCGCTGTCGGCGCTGCTGCACGGCGCGGCCACCGGCACGCTCGCCGACGTCGGGCTGCCGCAGTGGGAGCGGGCGTCGTCGGTCACCGTCGTCGTCGCGTCCGAGGGATACCCCGACGCGCCCGTCACCGGTGACCCCATCGACGGCGTCGACGCGGCGAACGCGCTCGACGGCGTCGACGTCATCCACGCCGGCACCGCGATCGTCGACGGGCGCCTGGTCACCGCAGGCGGCCGCGTGCTGTCGGTCACGGGCACGGGGGCCGACCTGGCCGAGGCCCGCGAGCGCGCCTACGCCGGCATCGACCTCATCTCGATCCGTGGTGGTCACCACCGCACCGACATCGCCCTCGAGGCGCAGCAGAACGGCCAGACCTACGACAGGAACGCACTGTGACAACCCCCAACGTCCTCGCCAGTCGCTACGCCTCGCCCGAGGTCACGCGCATCTGGTCGCCCGAGCACAAGATCGTCCTCGAGCGACAGCTGTGGATCGCCGTGCTGCGGGCCCAGAAGGATCTCGGCGTCGAGACCCCCGACGGCGTCATCGAGGCGTACGAGGCGGTCGTCGACCAGGTCGACCTGCCGTCGATCGCCGAGCGCGAGAAGGTCACCCGCCACGACGTCAAGGCCCGCATCGAGGAGTTCGCGGCGCTCGCGGGCACCGAGCACATCCACAAGGGCATGACGTCGCGCGACCTCACCGAGAATGTCGAGCAGCTGCAGATCAAGGCGTCCCTGCAGGTGATGCGCGACCGCGCGGTGGCGACCCTCGCGCGTCTCGGCCGTCTCGCCACCGAGCACGCCGAGCTCGTGATGGCCGGACGCAGCCACAACGTCGCGGCGCAGGCCACGACGCTGGGCAAGCGCTTCGCGACGGTCGCCGACGAGCTGCTCGTCGCCGTCGCCCGCCTCGACGACCTCATCGCCCGCTACCCGTTGCGGGGCATCAAGGGCCCGGTCGGCACGGCGCAGGACCAGCTCGACCTGCTGGGCGGCGACCAGCAGCGTCTCGCCGAGCTCGAGCAGCGGGTCGCCCACCACCTGGGCTTCGACACGGTGCTCACGAGCGTCGGGCAGGTCTACCCGCGCTCGCTCGACTACGACGTCGTCACGTCCCTCGTGCAGCTGGCGGCGGCCCCGTCCAACCTCGCCACGACGATCCGGCTGATGGCGGGCAACGAGATCGTCACGGAGGGCTTCAAGCCCGGCCAGGTCGGCTCGAGCGCGATGCC
>JBEVGQ010000200.1:0-11798 GCA_040511655.1 Aeromicrobium sp.
TGGCCGCGAGCGCGCCCTCGCCCACCTGTCCGCGGTGCGGGCCGAGGCCGGCGAACGCCGTCAGAAGCTCGTCCGCCAGCTCGAGATGGCCGACGAGTTCATCGGCATCCTCGACCGCGAGACGTCCTAGCCACGTCGCGATCCGCTCGAGCCGCCGAGCGAGATGAGGTGCGGTGCCGCCGGCGCCCCGCAGCACCCGCCGCCGGCGGCCGGCTCTTCGTCGTCGAAGGTGCCCGCTCCGCCACAGACACCGGTGTCGGGCAGGGTCAGCTCGACCCGGGCCGCGGCCTCGTGGTCACCGGCGATCGCCGCGGCGACCGATCGGGTCTGCTCGAACCCGGTCAGCGCCAGGAACGAGGTCGCGCGTCCGTACGACTTCATCCCGACCAGGAAGAAGCCGATCTCGGGCTGAGCGAGCTCAGTCGCTCCGTGCGGGTAGACCGTGCCGCAGGAGTGCTCGTTCGGGTCGATGAGCGGGGCGAGGGCGCGGGGCGCCTGGAGGACAGGATCGAGGTCGAGTCGCACCTCGGACAGCATGGTCAGGTCGGGCCGGAACCCGGTGAGCACGATGATCTCGTCCACGCGCTCGACCGACGGCCCGTCGAACGACTCGACGGTCAGGGCACCGTCCTCGCTCACCGACAGCGCAGACGCGCGGAACCCGCTCATGGTCGTGACGGGCCCGGTCCGCACCGCGGCGCGGGCCTGCTGTCCAAGAGCGCCCCGCTCGGGAAGCTCGTCCTGCCCGCTGCCGGCGAAGGCATCGCCGACGCTGGGCCGGCGGACCAGCCACGTCACCCGGGTGCCCGGCACCTCCGTGGCCAGCGCGGCGAGCCCGATGAGTGCCCCCTTGGCCGAAGCACCTGTGCCCGCCACCACCACGTGCTTGCCCGCGTACCTGGTCCGGACGGCGGGGTCACCGAAGTCGGGCACGCGGTAGCTGATCCGGTCCACGTTCTCGATCTCGCCGATGGCAGGGACCCCGTCGCCACCGAGCGGGTTCGGCCCGTTCCACGTACCCGATGCGTCGATGACGGCGCGCGCCGCGACATGCTCGGCGCCACCAGACGTGCGCACGTGCACCGTGAAGGGGGCGGCGTCGCGACCAGAGCTGACCAGACGGTCGCGCGACTGCCTGGTCACCGACGTGACCGTCGTCCCGTAGCGGACGGAGTCGCCCAGGGCGTCGGCCAACGGCTGCAGATAGGAGTCGATCCACTCGGCGCCGGTCGGATACCGAGCGGGAGCGGGCTCCGTCCAGCCAGACGCTCGCACCAGCTCGGCGGCGACAGGGTCGACGAGCTCGGACCACGGCGAGAAGAGGCGCACGTGCCCCCACTCGGAGACGGCTGTCGCGGCGGCAGGGCCGGACTCGAGCACCACCACCGGTACGTCCCGACCACGCAGGTGAGCGGCTGCCGTCAAGCCGGTCGGCCCAGCCCCGATCACGACGACAGGCAGCTCGGCGGCGGACTGGTCAGGCATGTGACTCTCCTCGATCGACTCAAGCCATTGACGTTTGTCAATGGCTCTCACTGTAGCCAGGCATCGACGAATGTCAATGAATGGTCGTACGCTGTCGTCGTGCCGATCTCACCGTCTGATCTCGAGACACCGCCGTCGACCTGCTGCTCCCCCATCACGGGAGGGATCATGGCCGCCGACGACGCCGCGGCCCTGGCTGCCACGTTCAAGGCGATGGGCGATCCGACCCGACTGCGCCTGTTGTCGATGGTCGCTGCGGCCGAGGGGGGCGAGGCCTGCGTGTGCGATCTGAACGAGTCCCTGGCACTGTCGCAGGGGACGGTCAGTCACCACCTGGGGCTCCTGGTCAACGCCGGCCTGCTGACGCGCACCAAGCGGGGCGTCTGGTCGTACTACGCGCTCGTCCCCGGGGCGTTGCCGGCACTCGCCCGCACGCTCACGGTCTAGCGAGAGCCTGTCGGGCCGAGCGAGGCGATCAGTGCCTCGATCCGGGTCTTGATCTCGTCGCGGATCGGGCGCACCGCCTCGATGCCCTGCCCCGCGGGATCGTCGAGCACCCAGTCCTCGTAGCGCTTGCCCGGGAAGTACGGGCACTCGTCGCCGCAGCCCATCGTGATGACCACGTCCGACGCGATGACGGCATCGTCGGTGAGCTTCTTCGGCTGCTCCCCCGCGATGTCGATGCCGACCTCGGCCATGGCTTCGACGGCGATCGGATTGATCTGGGCGCCCGGCATGGAGCCTGCCGACAGCACCTCGACGCGGTCGCCGGCCAGGGCCGTGAGGAAACCTGCCGCCATCTGGGAGCGTCCGGCATTGTGGACGCACACGAACAGCACGGCGGGTCTGGTCATGAGCTCACTCCGTCGGGCTGGCTGAAGACTGACGGAGCGAAGAACCTGCGGGCCCACAGCGAGACGTAGACCAGGCCGACGAGCACGGGCACCTCGATGAGCGGCCCGACGACGCCGGCCAGCGCCTGGCCCGACGTGACGCCGAAGGTGCCGATGGCCACCGCGATGGCGAGCTCGAAGTTGTTGCCGGCCGCAGTGAAGGCGAGCGTGGCGGTCTTGGCATACCCGAGGTCGAGCCGGTGACCGATGGCCATCCCGAGGCCGAAGGTGATGGCGAAGTAGACGAGCAGCGGGATCGCGACGCGGACGACGTCGAGCGGCTGGCTGGTGATCGCGTCGCCCTGCAGGGCGAACAGCACCACGATGGTGAACAGCAGCCCGTACAGGGCCCAGGGGCCGAGCCTCGGCAGGAACGTGCCCTCGTACCAGTCGCGACCCTTGACCCTCTCGCCGATCGTCCGTGTCGCGAAGCCTGCGACGAGCGGGATGCCGAGGAACACGAGCACGCTGGCCGTGATCGACCAGACCGAGAAGTCGGCGCTGGTGGTGGACAGGCCGAGCCAGCCGGGCAGGGTCTGCAGGTAGAACCAGCCGAGCGCAGCGAAGGCGACGACCTGGAACACCGAGTTGATGGCGACCAGGACGGCCGCGGCCTCGCGGTCGCCGCAGGCCAGGTCGTTCCAGATCAGCACCATCGCGATGCACCTCGCGAGGCCGACGATGATCAGGCCGGTGCGGAGCTCGGGCAGGTCGGGCAGCAGCAACCATGCGAGCGCGAACATTAGCGCCGGGCCCAGCAGCCAGTTCATGACCAGCGACGCGATCAAGAGCTTGCGGTCGCCGGTGACGCGACGCGTCTCGTTGTAGCGGACCTTCGCCAGCACCGGGTACATCATGACGAGCAGACCCACGGCGATCGGCAGCGAGACCGAGCCGATCTTCACGGCGTCCAGCGCGTCGTCGAGCCCGTCGACGGTGCGGCCGAGGACGAGTCCGACGGCCATCGCAAGGACGATCCAGGCAGGGAGGAACCGGTCGAGACGGGAGAGACCGGCGACGACGGCGGTGCCGTCAGACCGGCGAGCGGCAGCTGAGGTGGTCACGTGACGATCTTGACCGAATCGCGACGCTCAGTCAAACTTGACTCAATGAACATTGAGCGAATGGGCCTTCCCGCCAGGGCGCGGCGCCACGCGGCCCTCGCCGACGTGGCACGCCTGGCCGTGGTCGACGCGCTCGCGCTCGGCGATCGCTCCCCCGGAGAGCTGCAGGCGGCACTCGACCTGCCGTCCAACCTGATGGCGCACCACCTCAAGGTGCTCGAGGAGGCCGGCATCCTGACCCGTCGCCGGTCCGAGGGCGACCGCCGCCGTACCTACCTCACCCTCACCGATCGCGCTGCGGTCGACGACGCCCCGACACCCGTCGACGCCGACCGTGTCGTGTTCGTGTGCACGGCCAACTCGGCACGCTCCCAGCTCGCCGCGGCGATGTGGGCCGGCATCAGCGACGTGCCTGGCACGTCCGCGGGCACCGCGCCCGCCGACCGGGTCGCGCCCGGCGCCGTCGCCACCGCCGAACGTCACGACCTACGGCTCGCCGGAGACGCCCCGAGGCCGTTCGCCGGCCTTGCCGGAGATGGCGACCTCGTCGTCGCGGTCTGCGACAACGCCTACGAAGAGCTCGGCGTGGCCGTCGACCTGCACTGGTCCGTCCCCGACCCGGTCCGCGCCGGCAGCGACGATGCCTTCGACGCCGCCTACGACGAGCTCGACCGCCGCGTGACCGTCCTGGCGAGCCGCATGGGCTCAAGGAGCGTCAGTCGCTGACGGACGCCAGCGACTCCAGCCTCGTCCGCAAGACGCCGCGCGCACGGAAGTACCTGCTCCGAACCGTGGCAGCGGGCATGTCCAACAGCCGTGCCGCGTCGGCTTGGGTGAAGCCGTCCCAGTGCACGAGTCGGATGATCTCCTGGTCGATGGGATCCAGCTCTCGAAGAGCCTCCAGCACCTCCGTCACGTCGTGCGGCTCGTCGACCGGCTCGACCGCGAGCTCCTCCCGTAGGCGATCCTGCAGCGTGTGGCGCCGCCGCCGACCACGCCGATAGGTCGACAGGGTCAATCTGGCGACCCCGTACATCCACATCCGCGCTTCGGTGTCGTCCGACGGGACCGACGAGCGCCTCCGCCACACCACCGTCAGGAGATCACCGAGCAGGTCGGCAGCGTCCGACGGGTCGTCCACGCGCCGGACGAAGTAGCCGAGCAGCGCACTGCTGTGGTCTTGGACGAGCTGCGTCACCCGGGCGGCATCGCTACGGGCGGCCATCGACGCCGCCTTCTTTGGCGCACGACATCGCGAACGCGTGGAACACCGGTCCGGTGGACTCCTTCATGTGGACGAGGGACGGCACGGCCTCGTGGGCCCGGCGCCACAGGTCGCGGGCAGCGATGTCAGCGATCGCCTCGTTCTGAGCCTCCGGCGTGGCGTCGGGGATGTCCAGATCTCGCAGCACGCGATCCCCGTAGCCCGACCACGCCGGCGACGTCGCGACCCGCTTGAGCGCCTTCTGCTGGACCGACGTGATGTTGGCGAACTCCATGAACGCGAGGCACTCGACCCGCCGACCCAGCGAGTTGGAGTAGTTCACCGGGATGCCCGGGTCGATGCGTACCGTGCCGGGATCTGTCCCCTGGAACGGCGGGATGCTCAGCTGATAGGCCGAGAAGCTTCCGGCCGCCGCGAGCACCGCCGTGCCGCACGCCGTGCCCACGAGGACGACCAGCCGTCGGCGGCGCCACACCGGCCGGGCCGCCGAGCGCACCCGCTCTCGCGTCATCCGAGCAGCGGTCTCGGTAGCCCTTGTCGACGGTGTGGGGGCAGCCCGCGACAGCAGTACGTCCAATGCGTCGTCGTCCATGAGTGGATCCTTCCTGGTTCAACCCGCTCATGTCCGCCCCGACGCGATGTGTTGCATCGCGACGGGGAATGTCGTGGCAGCCCTGCTTCACGGTGACCTCGCGACGTGCCCAACGGGCCGACCGTCCATCACGTCGTCCCCTCCACGGCGGGGCCGGGCGAGTCGTCCGGGATCGAGGGGATCGTCTCCTCCCCCTGCGGTTGTCCCCACCACCAGCCCTGTGCCTGCAGGCCCAGCCCGCGGATCGCATCGAGCTGACGCTGGGTCTCGACCCCTTCGACGATGCACGGGATGCCGAGCTCGGCGGCCATCGACGCCACGCCGTGGACGACCGCCGAGTGCGCCTTCTGGTGCGGGAGCCCGGCCGTGAACGAGGCATCGACCTTCAGGACGTCGACCGGGAGCGTCGTCAGGCTCGTCAACGTGGCGTAGGCCGTGCCGAAGTCGTCGATCGCGATGCGCACTCCCGTCGCGCGCAACAGCTCGAGCTCGTCGAGCACCGAGCGGCCGGCATTGAGGATCGACGTCTCCGTCACCTCGAGCACGAGCCGCGAGGACGCCACGCCGTGATCGGCCAACGCGGCGACCACGCGCGTGCGCAGGCCTTGGCTCGACAGCTCGCGAGCGCTGACGTTGACGGCGACCGACATCGATTCGGGCCAGCGCCGGGCCGCCCTGAGGGCCAGGTGGAGCACCCGGTCGCTCAGCGTCTCGGCGAGGCCGGCCGACTCCGCGGCGACAACTGCCGGCAGGGTCGGCAGCACGAAGCCCGACGCGTCCCGCAGGCGCAGCAGCGCCTCCGCGCCACGCACGATGCCGGTGTCGACCTCGACGACCGTCTGGAACACCAGTGTGATGCGGTCGTCCCGCAGCCCCTCGCGCACTGCCTGTTCGAGCGACCGCCTCGCCTCGGTGATGTCGTGCAGGTGCTCGTCGAAGATGTCGTGGCGGTCCTTGCCCCGCTGCTTGGCGCGATACATCGCAGCATCTGCTCGGTCGATCAGCTGATCGGGACGCAGCTCGGGCTCGGCATCGACGTCGACGCGCGCGATGCCCACGCTCGCGGACACCGCGAGGCCGGTCCTGCCCCCGGGCACCGTCCGCCGCACCTCGTCGATGAGTCGTTGGGCGAGCGCGAAGAGGTCGTCCCGATCGTCGTCGTGCTCGACCAGGACGACGAACTCGTCCCCGCCGATGCGAGCAAGCGTGTCCGTGGGCCGCAACGTGTCGCGTAGGTCGTGCGCGATGGCGACCAGCAGCTGGTCTCCTGCCTCATGACCGGCGATGTCGTTGACGGCCTTGAAGCCGTCGAGGTCGATGAAGAGCACCGAGACCCACTTGTCTGGCGTCCGGCTCGACCTCGCCACCTCGAGCGAGTGCTCGCACCGCTCGAGGAACAGCCGACGGTTGGGCAGGCCGGTGAGCGCGTCGTGCAGGGCCATCGTGGTGAGCCGCTTCTCGGCCTCACGACGTCCGGTGACGTCATCGACCTGCACGAGGAGCAACCTCGACCCTCGCTGCTCGCTGATCCAGGCCATCGCCACGAGCCCCCAGAGGGTGCCGTCTCCCGGCGCCCGAAGCTGCAGCTCGACCCGCGAGGCGGTCGCCCGACCGGCCAGGACCTCGCCGATCAGCAGGCGTCCCTCGTCCGTGCTGAACCAGTCGGCGAGCTGAGTTCGCTCGATCTCGTCCACCGCGCGGCCCAGCATGCGCGCCATCGTCGTGTTGACCCGGGTGATCTCGCCCGTCGTCGTTGCCAGGAACTTGCCTGTCAGTCCCTCGTCGAAGACCTGTCGGAACCGCTCCTCGCTGTCCCTCAGCAGGCGCCGTTCTCGGGCGGCATCGATCGCGCCGGTGGCGCGGCGCCTGGCCGCCAGGTAGGCGAGCACGGTGGCCAACAGGATGAGACCGATGGCGATGGCGAGGGCACGGCGCAGGGACTGGCGGAACGATGCGGCCGTCTGGAGCGCGACGTCCTGGTCCAGCGAGGCGGTCACGGACCACCCCACCGAGGCAACGGGACCGACCTCCAGCAGCTTGCCGTCCTGGACCACGCTCGTGCTGCGGCCCCTGAGCGCTGCCGCGGTCGCGCGCGAGATCTCGGGCGGCCGCCCCTGGCCCTGCTGGTTCACCGCGAGGGCTCCCAGCAGCTGTTGGCCGCGTTGGTCCGTCACCACCAGCGAGATGCCGTCGTCGGCCTTGGCCCCATCCGCGATCGCCCGGACGGACTCCAGCCGCCACAAGAAGGTCACGTAGCCGACACGGCGCGATCCGTCGACGACGGGCGCGGCCACCGTCACGACGAACGGACGGCCGTCCGCGGCGGACCGGTAGCCCTCCGACACGTAGGGGCGGCCCTGCTGCGAGACACCTCGGAACCAGTCGCGGAACGAGAAGTCACGCCCGATCAGCTCGGGGTCCGGCGGATGGGCCGCGAGAGTCCTGCCCGTCACGTCGCTCAAGAAGACGCCGGGTGACTCCTGGCTTCGGGCGAAGCTCGCCATGGCAGCCGACAGCTCGGCGGGGGCCTGCTGTCGACCCCGGTTCAGGAACTTCACGACGGAAGGCGTCTCGGCCAGAGCGGCCGCGGCGCGCTTGTAGTCGTCCGTCTGTCGGACGAGGGCGCGCACCCCCGCGTCGCGATTGGACTCGACCCGGTCGCGTGCTGCCGCCATGACCTGGTTCGTCGCTCGACGGTCGGCCCGCTGCCCGACGCCCAGCAGCAGGAGGGTCGCCACGATGGCGACCGCCAGGGGCGCCGCGGAGGGATGACGCACCCGCCAGGGCAGGTCCGACCCGTCGGCGGTGAGCTCGCGACCGACCATGGCAGCCCTTCTGTGTGGTGTCCAGGATCGCGGATCGCCCAGACGGGGGTCCAGCCCTACGGGGCCCAAGCCAGTCGGGACGTTCGGCCCTATGCACGGCGGAAATGGCCTCGCCCAGCGCGGCGGCCGCCGGCGACAAGGGTCTGACGTCCCCCCTTCGGAGGAGGCCAGACCCTGATGCGACGGGCCGCGGGGCGCGGAGACTGGTGCAGGTGGCAGGAGTGGAGTGGCATGACCGACAACCCCGCGATCACCGTCGGCATCGACGGCGGCTATGCGTCGGGCGCAGCGCTGGAGCTGGCGCTGCGGGAGGCCTTCCTGCGGGGGGCGCACGTACGCGCGGTGGCCTGCTGGACCGCCGACCCAGAGCGGGACGGCAGCGAACGTCTTCTCTGCTCGTCGCCCGAGCAGGCCGACGAGCTGCTCGAGATCGTCACCGAGACGGCCCGGCGTCGACACTTGCTGGGGGTACGCGTCGAGCGCGAGACCGTTCCGGGGCCTGCCGGTCCCGCGTTGGTCGAGGCATCACGCGCCGCTGATCTGCTGGTACTGGGGAGCGCCGACGGCGGGATGTCCGGCAGCCGCCACACGGGGCGGACCATCGGGTACTGCCTGAGGCACGCGACGCCACCGGTCGTGGTCGTGCCGTGGACGTTCGATCCCCTAGGCCCGACGTGGCGCTGACCGTCGCGGACGTTGGTCCCCGAGGCCGGGGCTGTTGGACCGTTGGATCGCTCCGAGCCCTCGTCGACACTGAGGGGCGGGCCACCCTCCACGTTCGACGTCGATCTGACGCTCCCATCCATCGAAGGACGACTCATGCCGAACGACTTCTACGGCCTCCCGCTCCACCCGCTCATCGTCCACGCGACGGTCGTGATGATCCCCCTGGCCGTCCTGACCGTGATCCTCAGTGCGGTCTGGCCCCGTTTCCGCTCGTGGGCCGGCCCGCTGCCGGTCGGATTGAGCCTGATCGGCCTGGTCCTCGTCCCGCTGAGCACCTCGACCGGCGAGACCCTCGAGAGGCACGTCGAGCGGTCGGCACTGCTCGAGAAGCACACCGAGATGGCCGAGGGCCTCCTGCCGTGGATGATCGCCGTGTTCGTGCTGGCGGCCATCGGCTACGGCCTGCACCGGCGAAGCATCCACGGGAACTCACGGGCCAGGAGCCTGACGGCCGTGGTCTCGGTGCTGGCGATCGTGGCGGCCGTCGGCGCCTCGGTGCAGGTCGCGCGCATCGGGCACAGTGGGGCCGAGTCCGCGTGGCAGGACACCGACATGAGCTCGTCGGCTCGTCCGTGAGCGATCCCGGCGTCCCGCTCGTCCATGAGGACGAGGCCCACGACGGCATCGTGTCGACGGCGGGCCTCGTCGTCGGGGTCGCGGGCGCCACCTCGTCCCGAGGGGCGATCTTCACCGCGGGCCTGGCCGGCTTGGTCGCCGGGGTGGTGCCCATGGCACTCGGCGAGTACATCTCGGTGAGCAGCCAGCGCGACAGCGAGAGGTCACCGCAGCATCCGCCGCCGTGACCCGCGTCGTGGTCGGCGGCGCCGCCGGACTGGCTCTGACCTACATGATCGGTCGGCTCCTCGGAACCGCCGTCAGCTGAGCCCGGCCAGCTCCGTCCGGGCAGAGCTCGACGCCTGAGACCTCGGTCGTGACCTCCGTGCCCGCCGTGCCCGCGAACATCTCGTCGATGTCGGCGAGCGATCCGATGACGGCAGACAGTCCTGTCTCACGTGCGAACTGCGATGCCGCACGGATCTTCGGCCCCATCGAGCCGGCTGGGAAGTCGGCGGGGTCGAGCGCGTCGGGGTGTGCACGGGCCACGAGCCTCTGGTGCGGCCCGCCCCAGTCGGCATACACGCCGTCGACGTCCGTCGCGATCACCAGCATCCGGGCTCCGAGGTCCCGGGCGAGCACCGCACTGGCCAGATCCTTGTCGATGACCGCCTCGACACCCGTGAAGGTGCCGGTGTCGTTGTCGTGCGTGGTCGGCACTCCCCCGCCTCCCGCGCAGATGACGACGCCCCGGTGGTCGAGGATCCACTGGATGGGCCGGGTCTCCAGGATGCGGAGCGGGGTCGGCGACGGGACCACCCGCCGCATCTTGTCGCCATCGGCCCTCATCTGCCATCCGTGGGTCGTCGCGAGCACCTGCGCGGCCTCGGCGGAGTACACCGGACCCACGAACTTGGTCGGGCTGTCGAAGGCGGGGTCGCCGGCGTCCACGAGCGTCCGGGTGACCAGCGTCGCGATGGAGCGGTCCTTGCCGAGCCGGTTGCCGAGCTCCTGCTCGATCAGGTAGCCCAGCATCCCCTCGGTCTGCGCCCCCAGGACGTCGAACGGGTACTCGCTGACCGCGTCGTACGACGCGGCCTGCAGGGCGAGGAGACCGACCTGCGGACCGTTGCCGTGCGAGACGACCAGATCGTGCTGCCGGGCGATCTGCGCCAGGGGGACGCAGGCGGCGGCGATGGACGCCCGTTGGCTCGCCACCGTCATGGGCTCCCCCCGGCGCAGGATGGCGTTGCCACCGAGTGCGACGACGACGAGCACGTCAGCGGGTCTCGAGCGTCGCCACGAGCACGGCCTTGATGGTGTGCATCCGGTTCTCGGCCTGGTCGAACACGATCGACCGATCGGACTCGAAGACGTCGTCGGTCACCTCCAGGCACGTGCGGCCGGTGCGCTGGAAGATGTGGTCGCCCACCTCGGTCCTGCGGTCGTGGAAAGCCGGCAGGCAGTGCATGAACTTCACGTCGGGGTTGCCGGTCAGCGCGAGGAGCTCGGCGTTCACCTGGTAGTCCGACAGCAGCGCGATGCGCTCGTCCCACGCGGACTCGGGCTCGCCCATCGAGAGCCACACGTCGGTGTAGATGACGTCGACTCCCTCCACCCCGTCGGCGACGTCGGTGGTCTGGACGATCCGCGCACCGGTGCGCGATGCGATCTCGTGGGCGGTCGCGACGACGGAGTCGGGGTTGCGCAGCTCGTGGGGCGAGACCATCCGGACGTCCATGCCCATCATCGCGCCGGCCACGAGCAGCGAGTTCGCCGTGTTGTTGTGGGCGTCGCCGCAGTCGGCGAACGAGATCTCGCCCGCAGGCTTGTCGACGTGCTCGAGCATCGTGAGCATGTCGCACAGCGACTGGGTGGGGTGCCACTCGTCGGTCAGCCCGTTCCAGACGGGGACGCCGCTGGATGCGGCGAGCTCCTCGACGCTGGCCTGCGAGAAGCCGCGGTACTCGATGCCGTCGAACATGCGGCCGAGGACGCGTCCGGTGTCCTTGACGGACTCCTTGTGCCCCATCTGCGACCCGGACGGATCGAGGTACGTCACGTGGGCCCCCTGCTCGTGGGCCGCGACCTCGAAGGCGCACCGGGTGCGGGTCGAGGTCTTGGCGAAGATGAGCGCGAGGTTCTTCTCGCGCAGGCGCTGGTACTCCCTCCTCCCCGAGGCGCGCTCGGCCTTCAGGTCCTTCGCGAGCTCGAGGAGCCCGTGCCACTGCTCGACGGTGACGTCGAGCTCCTTGGTGAAGCTGCGGCCGAGCAGGCCGAGGTGGTTGGTCGCGACCGGGTCGCTGAGGGTGCGGTCGAGCGACGTCATGACGAGACCCCGTCCCGGACGATGGGGCAGGTCATGCAGCGAGGGCCTCCGCGGCCTCGTCCGAGCTCCGAGCCGACCACCGGGATGACCTGGATGCCGTTCTC
>JBEVGQ010000201.1:0-5572 GCA_040511655.1 Aeromicrobium sp.
GAGTGCTGCGTTCCGGGGCACGAGTGCTGCGCAGTGGGCCGACACGCCGTCCCAGATCGACCACACCGCAGCACTCGCGGGGTGCGGGCGCCGGCGCGGGCGGGATATCGTCGTCGCTCGTGAGCACACGGGTGACGGTCGTCGGCATCGGCGCGGACGGCTGGACGGGACTGAGCGAGGCGGCGCGCGAGCTGGTCTTCGGCGCCGCGGTGGTGCTGGGCGGCGAGCGGCACCTCGCGATGCTGCCGGACGTCCCCGAGCAGATCCGGCAGGCCTGGCCCTCGCCCCTGCGCGAGCAGCTGCCCGCGATGCTCGAGCCCTTCGACGGCTACGACGTCGTCGCCCTCGCGTCGGGCGACCCGCTGGTCTCGGGCATCGCCACGACGCTCGTCGAGGTCCTGGGCAAGGACGCCGTCACGGTCGTCCCCGCGCTGTCGTCGGTCGCCCTGGCCCGCGCCCGCATGCGCTGGTCGGCCGAGTCGACCGAGGTCGTGACGCTCGTGGGCCGCGATCCGCACCTCGTCGCGCGCTCGTTGGCACCCGGTGTGCGCCTGCTGGTGCTGTCGTCGGACGGCTCGACGCCCGCCGAGGTCGCCGCCCTGCTGACCGCGGCCGGCTACGGCGCGAGCCCCATGACGGTGCTGTCCGACCTGGGTGCGTCCGACGAGGCCCGCATCGACGGGGTCGCCGCGTCGTGGCGCGACCAGACCGTCCCCACCCTCAACGTCGTCGCGGTCGAGCTGGCCAGCTCGGGTGCGCGTCCGCTGGGCTTCGTCGCCGGCCTGCCTGACGACGCCTTCGAGCACGACGGGCAGATCACCAAGCGGGACGTCCGCGCGTCCGCCCTCGCCCGCCTGGCACCCGTGCCCGGCCAGCTGCTCTGGGACGTCGGTGCGGGGGCCGGATCAGTAGGCATCGAGTGGCTGCGAGCCCACCCCACGTGCCGGGCGATCGCGATCGAGGCGCGCGAGGAGCGGGCGTCCCGCGTCGCTCGCAACGCGTCCACCCTCGGCGTCCCGGCCCTCGCCGTCGTGACGGGCCGGGCGCCCGCGGCCCTGGAGGGTCTCGAGGCTCCGCACGCGATCTTCATCGGCGGAGGCGCGACCGAGGAGGGACTCCTCGACGCGTGCTGGGACGCGCTGCTGCCCGGCGGGCGGCTCGTCGTCCACGGCGTCACCCTCGAGACCGAGTCGTTGCTGGCGCACCGCTACGCCGTGGTGGGCGGCGAGCTGACCCGGCTGCACGTCGAGCACGCCGCACCCATCGGCACCTTCACGGGCTGGACGCCGTCGCGCGCCATCATGCAGTGGGCCGTGACGAAGGGCGGCTCATGACCGTCCACTTCGTGGGGGCCGGGCCGGGGGCGGCCGACCTGCTGACCCTGCGGGCCGTTGCGCTGCTGAACCGGGCGGACGTCTGCGTCTACGCCGGCACCTACATCGACGAGGCCGTGCTGGGTCACTGCCCCGAGGGTGCCGATCTCGTCGACACCCAGCACCTCGACCTCGACCAGATCACGGCTCGGCTCGTCGACGCGCACGCAGCCGGGCACGAGGTCGTCCGGCTGTGCTCGGGCGATCCGTCGATCTACTCGGCGATCCACGAGATGACCAAGCGGCTGGACGCTCACGGCGTGCCGTGGGACGTGACGCCCGGCGTGCCGGCGTACGCCGCGGCGGCCGCGCTGCTGGGCGCCGAGCTGACCGTCCCCGAGGTCGTCCAGTCGGTCGTGCTGACCCGCACCCAGGCGCGATCGACCGCGATGCCCGAGGGTGAGTCGCTGGCCCACTTCGCGGCGTCCGGCGCGACCCTGGTGCTCCACCTGGCGATCACGCGCACGCGGGTGCTGGCCGACGAGCTCGCCGCGTCGTACGGGGCCGACTGTCCCGTCGCGGTCGTCGCCAACGCGACCCAGCCGAGCGAGGTGGTGCTGCGCGGCACGCTCGGCGACATCGCCGACCAGGTCGAGGCGGCGGGTCTGCGTCAGGCGGCCGTCATCCTCGTCGGGCGGGCGCTGGCCCCGGACGTCCGCGGCGCAGAGTCGTACCTCTACGACGCGTCCCGCGACCGGTCGGCCAAGCGGCGCTGAGGGTCGAGCCGTGGGCTTACCGGCCCATGATCGACCGAGCAGCCCTCACGAGGTCGTCCGAGACCTGGTCAGGGGCGAGCCCGAGGTAGCCCGACACCATCGCTCCGTCGCGCAGCATCATCATCTGCTCGGCCCGCGAGGCGGCGTGCTCGATGCCGAGCTGGTCGAGCAGCTCGCGCACCTGGCGGGTCAGCCACGCGCGGTGCTCACGGATGAGCGTCCGCCCGGGGTGGTCGGCGTCGGCGATCTCGGCAGCGGCGTTGATGAACGGGCATCCGCGGAATCCGGGCGTGCACGCAGCCACCCCGACCACCGACGCGTACCAGCGCAGCACGTCGGCCGGGTCGTCGGGCAGCTCGTCGCGCTTGGCGGTGATGGCGTCGCGCTCGTCCTCTGCCCTGAGCGCGACGTAGGCGGCCACGAGGTCGTCCTTGGTCGGGAAGTGGCGGTAGAACGTCACCTTCGAGACGTGGGCGGCGGCGATCAGCTTGTCGGCACTGACCGCCCGGATGCCGTCCGAGTAGTAGAGCTCGACGGCCGCGTCGAGGATGCGCTCGCGGACCGGCTTCATCTCGATGACGCTCATGGTGCTCCTCTCGGGTGGGCTGGTCGGGCTTGGCCGCCTGTGCCACCATGTAGACGTACTAGTCAGTCTACGTCATCACGAGGAGCCCGCCATGCCAGAGTCCATCGCCTACACCGCCGTCGCCACGTCCGACGGCGACGGCCGCAACGGCCACGTCCGCTCGAACGACGGTCTGATCGACACCGACGTCCGCACGCCGAAGGAGATGGGTGGCGCCGGCGGCGCGACCAACCCCGAGCAGCTGTTCGCCGCGGGCTACGCCGCGTGCTTCCACTCCGCGCTGAAGGCCACCAGCAAGGTGCACGGCGTCGACGTCGTCGACTCGGCCGTCACGGCCGAGGTCGGCATCGGCCCCGACGGCAAGGGCGGCTTCGAGCTGGCCGTGACGCTGCACGTCGAGCTCGGCGGCGGCGTCTCGCAGGAGGATGCGCAGAAGGCCGTCGAGGTCGCGCACCAGGTGTGCCCCTACTCGAACGCCACCCGCGGCAACGTCGAGGTCAAGCTCGAGGTCGAGACCGCCTAGGTCTCCCACCCCGGCTGTCCTGCCCGTGAGTCGATCGCCGGCTCACGGGCAGACGCGCGAGATAGGCTATGCCGCCAGCAGCGCTTCGACGCACCGTCTCATGCTGGGAGCACATCGATGGATCTTCGTGTCCTGCGCAACTTCGTGGTCGTCGCGCGCACGGGGTCGGTGAGTCGCGCCGCCGACGAGGTGCTCATCACCCAGCCCGCGCTGTCGCGACAGATGCAGTCGCTCGAGGCCGAGCTCAAGGTCGAGCTGTTCGAGCGCTCGCGCGGGCGGCTTGCCGTGAGCGCGTCCGGACGCGAGCTGTTGCCGCACGTCGTCGAGCTGCTGGCCGCCGACGACCGGCTGCGCTCGGTCGCCCGGTCGCTGGCCGCGGGACGGCTCGACCAGATGACGATCGCGGCGCCCGCCACGACCGAGGCGGACGTCATAGCGCCGTTCGTCGCCACTCTGGGCCTGTCCGACCCGGTGCCGAGCATCGTCGACCTCGCGGGGCTCAGCGACAGCGCGGCCCTGCGCTCCGGTGCCGACCTGGTCGTGGGCGGTGACCCGCGGAGCCAAGGACTCGCCCGCATCCGCCTGTGCGAGCTGCCGGTCTGGGCCTACGTGCCCTCCTCGAACGTGTGGTCGTCACGGACGTCGGTGACCTTGGCCGAGCTCAGCACTGAGCCGATCCTGGCATTGGCGCCGCCGTCCCGCGCTCGCCGCATCCTCGACGACGCTGCCCGCGAGCACGATCTGCTGCTGGCGGACGTCATCGAGTGCACCGGCCCGCAGATCGCGCAGGCCCTCGCCGCGGCGGGTCGTGGCGTCGCGGTGCTGACCGACGACCCGCGCTTCGACCTGCACCCGCTGCAGATCATCGGGCGCGACGGCCCGATCACGACCACGCTGACTGCGTCGTGGTCACCCGCGCACCACGCCGCAGGCGCCCTGCGCGACGTCGCGACGCGCCTGCAGGCGTTCTGCGTGTCCCGCTACGGGACCAGCCCCGCCCCCTGAGTGGCGTCCTTCGGCAAGCTCAATCGGCGTCGGCGGCGTCGCGGTCGGCCCACTCCAGCAGCGGCCGGAGGTCGAACGGGGCGTCGTCGATCGTCGCGTGAAGGTCGCCGAGGCGGGCCAGCCGCTCGGGCACCGTCGCGATCGTGAAGTCGTGCGGGTCGAGGTCGTCGATCTCGTGCCACTCGACCGGCGTCGACACGCGCCCGTCGGCGAAGCCCCGCACCGAGTACGCCGCGGCGATCGTGTGGTCGCGGGCGTTCTGGTTGTAGTCGACGAACACCTGTGACGGGTCGCGGTCCTTGCGCCACCACTCCGTCGTGACCTCGTCGGTGCGCCGCTCGACCTCGTGCGCGAAGGCCAGCGCCGCGCGACGGACGTCGTCGAAGCCGTGATCGGGTGGGATGCGCACGTACACGTGCAGCCCGGATCCGCCGGACGTCTTCGGGAACCCCGTGGCCCCCAGCTCGTCCAGCACCTCGTGCACCACGTGCGAGACGCGCTGCACGGTGGCGAAGTCGCACGCGTCGCCCGGGTCGAGGTCGATGCGCCACTCGTCGGGCTGCTCGACGTGACCACGGCGACTGTTCCACGGGTGGAACTCGACGGTCGACATCTGCACCGCCCAGATGACGGCGGCGACCTCGGTGACGCACACCTCGTCGACGTCGCGGTCGAACCGCGGGAAGTGGATGCTCACGGTCTCGAGCCACGGGGGAGCGCCGTTGGGCACCTTCTTCTGGTGCACCTTCTCACCGTCGACGCCCTTCGGGAAACGGTGCAGCATGCACGGCCGCTCGTACAGCGCGTTGACGAGCGGCTCGCCGACCGCGAGGTAGTACTCGACCAGGTCGAGCTTGGTCCAGCCGTGCTCGGGGAAGTAGACGCGATCGGGGTTGGAGACGCGCACGGTGCGTCCGCCGACCTCGATCTCGACCGCGGGTGATGCCATGGATCCACGCTAGACCCAGTCGCCGGCTCCCGCCTGGCCCAGCAGCACGGGGATCGCGCGTCGCCACCGGTCGAGCAGCACCTGTTGCGTGCCGCCGTCGCCCCCGCCGATCAGGGTCGTCATGGCCGAGCCGGTCAGCAGGTCGATCGTGAACTGCACCAGCGTCGGCACCCGGGGGTCGGTGTCGTCGACCACGGCGGCGACCGCGCGGTGCACCGCCTCGAACACGGTCCGCTCGACGGGCACGAGCGCGGTGCGCAGGTCGGGGTCGGTGCGCGCGGCGACCCACAGCTCGAGGACGGCGAGGAATGCGGGGCTCTGCAGGTCGCGCCACACCAGGTCGACCGCGGCGTCCCACCCGCCGGTGCCGGGGACGTCCGTCAGCACGTGCAGCCGGCGCCTCGCGACGTCCTCGACCAC
>JBEVGQ010000202.1:0-3461 GCA_040511655.1 Aeromicrobium sp.
CGTCCAGCCCGGCCCGAAGGAGTTCGACTTCGACGTCAACCAGGTCTCGATCACCGAGGCCCGCCGCAAGGCCGTCGACTTCTCCTCCGGCTACTACGACGTCGTGCAGACCGTCATCACCAACAAGGGCAGCTCGATCGACGGCATCACGAGCCTCGCCGAGCTCGCCGACGCCAAGCTCGGTGCGCAGGTCGGCACCACCAGCTACAACGCGATCGTCGACCAGATCCAGCCCTCGCAGGACCCGGCCGTGTTCGACACCAACGACCAGGCCGTCCAGGCGCTCAAGAACGGCCAGATCGACGGCATCGTCGTCGACCTGCCGACGGCCTACTACATGACCGCGGTCCAGCTCGACGACGGCCTCATCGTCGGCCAGCTGCCCCTCGCCGGCGACGAGCCGGAGCAGTTCGGCGCCGTGCTCGCCAAGGACAGCCCGCTCACCGGCTGCATCTCCGGCGCCGTCGACGCGCTGCGCACCGACGGCATCCTCGACCAGATCGGGCAGGAGTGGCTGGAGCAGCAGGGCGCTCCCGAGCTCTCCTGACCGTCCGTGACTGACCAGGTGGCGACCACCGAGGCACCCGAGGACTGGGAGCCCTCGGAGGTCCAGCGCGAGCGCAACGAGTGGCGACGACGCCGCACGCTGCGCAGCGCCGTGATCGCGGCGGGCAGCACGCTGCTCCTGCTGGGGATCATCGGCGGACTCGTCGTCAGCTCGCCCGGGTGGGAGCGGGTCCAGGCGACCTACTTCGACTGGGACAAGGCCGTCTCGTCGTTCCCCGCCGTCCTCGAGGGCCTCTGGCTCAACATCCGGGTGATGGCGTTGTGCGCCGTGCTGATCGTCGCGCTCAGCCTGACGATCGCGGTGATGCGCACCATCCGCGGGCCCGTCGCGTTCCCGCTGCGCCTGGTCGGGACGGCGTACGTCGACATCTTCCGCGGCCTCCCGCTGCTGCTGGTCATCTTCCTGCTGGGCTTCGGTGGGCCGGCGCTGAGCCTGCAGGGGCTGCCGACGTCGGCGCTGTTCTGGGGCTGCTCGGCGCTCGTGCTGTCGTACTCCGCGTACGTCGCCGAGGTGTTCCGCGCCGGCATCGAGTCGGTCCACCCCAGCCAGCGGCTCGCCGGGCGCTCGCTCGGGCTGACCTACGGGCAGACGCTGCGCCACGTCGTGCTCCCGCAGGCCTGGCGCCGGGTGATCCCGCCGCTCATGAACGACCTGGTCTCGCTCCAGAAGGACTCCGGACTGATCGCGGTCCTCGGTGTCGTCGACGCGATCCGGGCGGCGCAGATCCAGACGGCCATCGACTTCAACTACACGCCCTACGTCGTGGCGGGCTTCCTGTTCTGCTGCCTGACCATCCCGATGGCCCGGCTGACCGACCGCTACGCCCGCAAGAAGGGCTACCACGGGGCAGGGGGCCACCTGTGAGCACCGAGGCCGAGCCGCGCACCGAGGTGCTGCGCCTCGACGGCGTCCGGAAGTCGTTCGGCGACCACGTGGTGCTCCGCGAGGTCGACCTCACGATCGAGCCCGGCCAGTGCGTCGTGCTGATCGGGGCGTCCGGCTCCGGCAAGTCGACGCTCCTGCGGTGCGTCAACCTCCTCGAGGTCGTCGACGACGGGGTCATCACCTTCGAGGGCCGCGACATCACCGACCCGAAGGTCGACGGGGACGAGGTCCGCTCGCGGATGGGGATGGTCTTCCAGGCCTACAACCTCTTCCCGCACCTCGACGTCATCGGCAACGTCACGCTCGCCCTGCGCCTCGTGCACGGCGTGGGCGCCGACGAGGCCCGCACCCGCGGGCTCGCGATGCTCGACCGGGTGGGTCTGGCGGAGAAGTCGGGCGCCCGTCCCGACGACCTGTCCGGCGGCCAGCAGCAGCGCGTCGCGATCGCTCGCGCCCTCGTGGCCAACCCGCGGCTGATGCTGCTCGACGAGGTCACCAGCGCGCTCGACCCCGAGCTCGTCGGCGAGGTGCTCGACCTGCTCACCGAGCTGAAGGGCGAGGGCGTCACGATGCTGCTCAACACCCACGAGATGGGCTTCGCACGCGACGTCGCCGACCAGGTCTGCTTCCTCCACGACGGCCGCATCCACGAGCAGGGCAGCCCCGACCAGGTGATCGGCGACCCCCAGCAGGAGCGCACCCGCGCCTTCCTCTCGCGCATCCGCGCCTGACGTACGCCGGCAGCGAACGCGACGCGACTGATTCGTCCCCTGTCGGTGGCGAGGAATAGCCTGAGTCGGCTGGTCGGTTGTGATCAGCAACGGTCCACGTGCGTGGACGGGAACGGCTGATCCAGGAGGCGGGCAACACCGGTGGGCGACGACGCGGAGCTGCGGGGCACCACCACACTCGACGGCTTCCGGGTCCTGTGGGTCGCGATCAAGCGCGAGCCCACGGTCTTCACCGTCTCGACGCTCGGAGCGGTCCTCTTCGGCGTGCTCACCGTGGCCGACGCCTGGGTGCTCGGCTGGTCGACCCAGCACGTCCTGATCCCCGCCTTCGACACCGGCGAGATCGGCACCGACATGCTCGTGTGGGTGTTCGCGCTCTTCATGGGTGTGGCGCTGCTGCGGGCCGTCGGCATCGTGGCCCGGCGCCTCGGCGGCGGGATCATGTACTACCGGATGCAGTCGCACACCCGTCGCGGCGTCACGCGGCAGTACCTGTCCCTGCCCATGGAGTGGCACCAGCGCCACCCGACCGGCCAGCTGCTCTCCAACGCCTACTCCGACGTCGAGGCGGCCTGGGCGCCGATCATGCCGCTGCCGATGGCGCTCGGGACGATCGTGATGATGGTGATCGCGGTCATCCAGATGTTCGTCGCCGACGTGGTGATGGCGATCGTCGGCCTGCTCGTCTTCCCCGCGGTCGTGGTGGCCAACCTGCTCTACCAGCACTACTCCTCGCCGCTGATGACGCGCGCGCAGGGCCTGCGCGCCGAGGTCAGCGAGATCGCGCACGAGTCGTTCGACGGCGCCATGGTCGTCAAGACCCTGGGCCGCGAGGTCGAGGAGACCGAGCGGTTCCGCGTCAAGGTCAACGAGCTGCGCGACGTCAACATCCGCGCCGGCCGGATCCGGGCCGTCTTCGACCCGGCCCTGGCCAGCCTGCCCAACCTCGGCGTGCTCGTCGTGCTGGCGGTCGGCGTCGCCCGGGTGACCAGCGGCGCCACCGAGCCCGGCGACGTCATCACCATCGCCTACCTGCTGACGATCGTCGCCTTCCCGATCCGAGCGATCGGCTGGCTGCTCGGTGAGTTCCCGCGCTCCGTCGTCGGCTACCGCCGCGCCCAGGCCGTCCTCGACGCGGAGGGCAACATGGTCTACGGCGACGACTCCCTGCCGCACACCTCGACCGGCGCGCTGCTCCAGGTCGACGGCCTCCACTACTCCTACGACGCCGACACGCCGCTGCTGCGCGGCGTCGACTTCGACGTCGAGCCCGGCCG
>JBEVGQ010000203.1:0-9738 GCA_040511655.1 Aeromicrobium sp.
GGCTGGCGCTGGTGGTGGGCGAGCCCCGCCTCGACACCGGCGACGTAGGCAGCGCAGAACCGCTGCGTCGCGGTGTCGGTGCGCGCGAAGCACTCGCGTGCCGTGTCGGCCAGCAGCGAGCGGCGCGCGAAGGTGTCCCAGCCGGCGCCGGCGATGCCGAGCACCTCTGCCGTCCGCCCGTCGGCGTGCAGCCGGTCGAGCTCGATCTGACCGCCGCGGTCAGCGGCCGTGGCCCGTCCTTGCTCGAAGGCCAGGTCGTCGATCGAGGTGCCGCGGATCGTCGGCACCCCGAAGGCGTCCCGCGAGACGCTCACAGCGCCACCCCTCGGTCGCCAGGGAGGCCGCCCGCGGCCGACCGTGAGCGAAGCGAGGCGACGTGACGCAGGTCTGATCGCAAGAGTTCGCCTCGGGCTCCGCCCTCACGGTCGCTCCGCTCCCTGGCGAGCGTGCTCACGTCCGGACCCGTGCGATCGGGTTGACCAGCGTGCCGGCGAAGAGCAGCGAGTCGGCCTGGTCGGCGATGTTGACCATCTGACGAGTGTCGCGCAGCTGCAGGCGGTTGAGGCACGAGTGGGCGAACTCCGGCGCGAACAGGTCGATGCGCGCGAACGCCTCGGCGAGCTCGGGGTGGTCGGCCTGGTGCTCGCGGATCGTCGACGCGACGAGCGACCAGAAGTCGTCGGTGGCGAGCACCCCGTCCTCGGCGAGGATCGCGGACAGGAACCGCAGGAAGCCGTCGAAGACGTCGGTCAGCACCGACAGCGCCTTGACCTCGGCCGGGACGTCGGCACGGATGCGCTCGACGTCCGCAGGAAGCTCCATGTCGCCCATCACGGCGACCTCCTCGCCGATGTCCTTCATCAGCACCCGGGTCGGTACGTGGCCGTCGAGCACCATGATGAGATTCTCGCCGTGCGGCATGAAGGCCAGCTCGTAGCGGTGCAGGCAGTGCACGACCGGCCGGACGTACGCCCGCAGGTAGCGCCGCACCCACTGATGGGGGTCGAGCCCCGACGCCCTGATCAGCGCGACGGCGTACGACGCGCCGTCGCGGTCGCGGTGCAGCAGCGAGGCCATCGTGGCGAGCCGCTCGCCGCGGCCGAGCCGCTGCTCGGGGCTCTCGCGCCACAGAGCGGCGAGCATCTTGGTGTACGCCGACGGGGCGCCGAGACGGTGGTACGCGTCGCCGGTGTAGCCGATCGCGGCCCGCTCACGCAGCACCCCGAAACCGGTCGCTGCCAGCTCGTCGTCGGCGGCGACCAGGCCCGCGACCCAGTCGTTGATCGCGGGCGTCGCGCGCATGTAGCGGGGCGACAGGCCGCGCATGAAGCCCATGTTCTGGATCGACAGCGCGGTCTTGACGTAGTGGCGGTCGCGGCGGGTCGTGTTGAAGTACGTCCGGATCGACTGCTGTGCCTGGTACTCGTCGTCGCCGTGACCCAGCAGCACGAGGTCGCCGCGGCCGAGGTCGGCGGCGAAGGTGATCGCGATCTTGTGCTCCCACTGCCAGGGGTGCACCGGGATCATCACGTAGTCGGACGGCTCCAGGCCGCGCTCGCGCAACCGGGCGGCGAAGCGTCTGCGGGTCGAGGCGTCGAGCTCGTCGGCGTAGAACGACTCCTCGCGCATCCCCTCCCCCAACGACAGGTGTGCCAGGCCACGGCGCGCCGCGACCCACACCAGCGCGAAGCGCGAGCCCGTCTCCGGCGCGTACGCCTCGTAGTCGGAGAGCGAGAAGCCGATGCGGCCGTTGTTGGCGACGAAGGCCGGATGCCCCTCGGTCATCGCGGCCTCGATCGCCTGGAAGTCGGCGCCGACGAGGTCGCGCGACGTGATCGTGCTGTGCACGTGCTTCCAGGCCGATCCGGCCAGCGTGCTGCTGACCTCCTCGAGGTAGGTCGGCAGCAGCTCGGCGGGGATGCCGAGCACCTCGGCGTGCTCGGCCACGAACGCGAGCGCGTCCACGTCGGCCGCCTCACCGTCGAGCGTCCGCCCGATCGTCCACGGGCCGACGACCCAGTGGTCGAGGTCGTACCGGTGGGCGTGGAAGACGTAGCGCGAACGACCGTCGGGCGAGACGAGCTCGTGGTCGGCGCCCACCGGACGCGGGTCGATCAGCCGCTCGTGGGCGAACTCGCCGATCGCCTTGGCCACCAGCAGGTGGTGGGCCCGGCGCATCGGCTCGTCGGTCAGGTGGTCGGCGACGACGGCTCCGCGCCGTCCGCCCGCCAGCGCGCTGCTCTCGAACGCGTCCCTGGTGCAGACGCTCAGGGCGGCGACCTTGTCGGACAGCTGCACCTCGCCCACGACCTCGAACCCGGCGGCGGCGTTGAGGGCCGCGATGCGGTCGTTGCGGACGTCCGGCTCGACGACGACGCGCTGCCGGCGCGGGTCGTCGAGGCACAGCTCCATCACGCTGCGGAACACCGCCGAGGTGAACCCGCTGCGCGGACGGTCGGTGGGGGCGACGAGCACGTGCATGCCGATGTCGCCGAGCCGCCAGTCGTAGCGGCCGGCCAGCTCGCTGTGCTCGGGGTCGTAGGTCTCGGCGAGGAAGGACGGGACGCCGTCGACCCGGCCGAGCCAGGCGTCGTGGTGCGGGTCGGCGACGATCGCGGCGTACGCGTCCCAGACGTCCTGCGGCGAGGCGTCCTGCATGCCCCAGAACACCGACCGCGGGTGCGTGACCCAGGCGTGCAGCACGTCGCCGTCGCGGTCGACGTCGACCGGCTCGATCGTGATGCGCCCGATCTCGGTCATCGGCTCACCCCGGCAGGTCGCCGGGCCAGGTCGAGCGGCACCCCGAACTCCTGGAACGCGATGTGCTGCTCGACGGGGTAGACCTCGCGGCCGGTCATGCCGCGGATGATGATCGAGTTGCGGTAGGCCCCCATGCCGAGGTCGGGCGCGATGAGGCCGTGGGTGTGCTCCTCGGCGTTCTGCACGTAGATCTCCTGGTCGTCGTGGTCGATCGTGTAGTCGGCAGCGACGTCATACCGTCCCTGCTCGTCGAAGCGGATGCGGCTGGCGATGCCCGTGACGAACGCCGGCACCTGCGCGCGGTAGCCGGTCGCCAGCACGAGACCCTCGGTCTGCAGGTCGAGCGGCTCGTCGAGCTCGGTGTGCCGCATGCCGAGCGAGTAGCGACCGCGACCGGCGTCCCACGACGCGTCGACCAGCTCGGTGTTGGTGAGCAGGCGCGTGGGGACGTCGCCGTGCACGCGCTTGCGGTAGAGCGTGTCGAAGATGGCGTCGACCAGGTCGCGGCTGATGCCCTTGTAGAGCGCCCGCTGCTCGCGCAGCAGCTCGTCGCGGGTCGTCGCCGAGAGCCCCTGGAAGTGCCGCGTGTACTCCGGCGACGTCATCTCGAGCGTCAGCTTGGTGTACTCCATCGGGAAGAACCGGGGCGAGCGCGTGGCCCAGACCAGCTCGTAGTCGTGCGAGTCGATGTCCTCGAGCAGGTCGAGGTAGACCTCGGCCGCGCTCTGCCCGCTGCCGACGACCGTGATCGACCTGCGACGCTGCAGCTCGTCCTTGTGCGTCAGGTAGTCGGCGGAGTGGAGGACCGGGCCGTCGAGCCCGCTCACCGCCGAGGGAACGTGCGGACGCGTGCCGGTGCCCAGCACGAGCCGCCTGGCCCGGTACGTCTCGGTGCTGCCGTCGCGGCGGCGGGCCGTCAGCACGTAGGTCTCGCCGTCGTGCTCGACCCGGTCGACATGACGCCCGAAGCGCACCCCCTCGACCTGCGACGCGGCCCACCGGCAGTAGGCGTCGTACTCGGCCCGCAGCGGGTAGAAGCTCTCGCGGATGTAGAACGGATAGAGCCGTCCGGTCTGCTTGAGGTAGCTGAGGAACGAGTAGCGGGACGTCGGGTCGGCCATCGTCACCAGGTCGGCCATGAACGGCACCTGCAGCGTCGCGTCCTGCAGCATCATGCCCGGGTGCCAGCTGAACTCCTCGCGCGACTCGAGGAAGACGCCGTCGAGCCCGTCGACGGGCTCGGCGAGGCAGGCGAGCCCGAGGTTGAACGGGCCGAGGCCGATCGCGGCGAAGTCGAACGTGCGCATCAGTGCACCTCCTGGGTGGCGTGCAGGTCGTCGAGCAGCTGGTGACCGGTCTCGGTGACGAGGTCGAGGACGGCACGCAGGTCGTCGACGGTGGTGTCGGGGTTGAGCATCGTGAGCTTGAGCCACGCGCGTCCGTCCGAGCGGGTGCCGGCGATGACGGCCGAGCCGCTGCCGGCGATCGTCTGCCGGATGCCGGGGTTGACCGTGTCGGCGTCGTCCTCGGACATCCCGTCGGGACGGAAGCGGAACACCAACGTGCTGAGCATCGGCTCGGTGACGACCTCGAGGTCGGGATGCTCGACCATCAGGCGGTGGCCCGCCGATGCGAGGTCGACGACGGCGTCGACGTAGTCGCCGATCGCGTCGGCGCCCATCGCCCGCAGCGTCATCCAGAGCTTGAGCGCGTCGAACCTGCGCGTCGTCTGGATGCTCTTGTCGACCTGGTTGGGGTGGGCGGACGATCGAGGGTTCAGGTAGTCGGCGTGGTACGCGACGTGCCGCAGGGCGTCGCGCTGACGGACGACGACGGCGCTCGAGCTGACGGGCTGGAAGAACGTCTTGTGGAAGTCGATCGTCACCGAGTCGGCCCGCTCGATGCCGTCGAGCAGGTCGCGTCGGCGCCTCGACACCAGCAGGCCGCCGCCGTACGCCGCGTCGACGTGCATCCACACCCCGTGCTGGGCGCAGACGTCGGCGACCGACGCGAGCGGGTCGATGCTGCCGTAGTCGGTGGTGCCAGCCGTCGCGACGACCGCCATCGGGATGTGTCCGGCGGCGCGGGCGCTCCAGACAGCGCGGTCGAGGGCGACGGGGTCCATGCGACGGCGGCGATCGGTCGGGATCGTGACGACCGCGTCGGGTCCGAGCCCGAGGATGGTGGCCGACTTCTGCACGCTGAAGTGGCTGTCGCGCGAGGCGAAGATGCGGAAGCGGGACGCGTCGCCGGCCAGGTACGCGTGGCCGCGCGCGACGAGCAGTGCCTGGAGGTTGGACTGCGTGCCGCCGCTCGTGAACACGCCGTCGGCGTCCGGGCCGAGGCCGATGCGGTCGGCGGTCCAGCGGATCAGGCGCCGCTCGATGTGCGTCCCGCCGCCGCTCTGGTCCCAGGTGTCGAGCGAGGAGTTGACCGACGACACCAGCACCTCGGCGACCAGTGCCGGGACCACGACGGGGCAGTTGAGATGGGCGAGGTAGCGCGGCTCGTGGAACCACACCGCATCGTCGAGGTAGACCGACCGCACCTCGGCGAGCACGTCGGCCATGTCGTCGAGCGGACGATCGAGGTCGACGTCGTCGACCTTCGCCGCGACCTCGGCCACGCCGGCCCCCGACCAGGGCCCGCGCACGCCCGCGACGTGCTCGGCCACGGCCGCGACGCCGCGCTGCATCTCGGCTTGGTAGCGTCCGATATTGGCCGCGTTGAACAGGTGTTGGCGCACGATGACTCCCCGAGATCGATTAGGACAGGCTTACCTAACCGGATGAACCGGACGCGGGGCAACGTCTTGCGAGATCCCTCACACGGGCCCGCTCCCAACGCTCGCTGAACGCGCTGGTCGTAGGCTCGTCACGATGCACGAGTTCAGCGGATTCCCTGAGGCGGCCCTCGACTTCTACGACGACCTCGAGATGGACAACACCAAGACGTTCTGGGAGGCGCACCGCGAGGTCTACGCCACGGCCGTCGCAGCGCCGATGAAGGCGCTGACCACCGCCCTGGCGGACGAGTTCGGGGACGCCAAGATCTTCCGTCCGTACCGCGACGTGCGGTTCGCCAAGGACAAGACGCCCTACAAGACCCACCAGGGCGCGTTCGTCGCGAAGGGTCCGTCGACCGGCTACTACGTGCAGGTCGGCGCGCCTGGTGTTCGGGTCGGCGTGGGCTACTACGAGGCGTCCGGGCCGCGGCTCGCGAGCATCCGCGAGGCGATCGTGGAGCAACGGCGGGGAGCCGAGCTCGAGGACATCCTGGCTGCCCTGACGTCCGCCGGATGGGAGCTCGGCGGCGACCGGCTCAAGACCGCGCCCCGCGGCTACGACGCCGACCACCCGCGCATCGAGCTGCTGCGGCACAAGTCGATGACGCTCGGCAAGACGTACGGCTTCGAGCCGATCATCCACACGCCCGACCTGGTCGAGCAGGTGCGGGCCGACTGGCGCGCGGCGACCCCGTTCGTCGAGTGGGTCCAGCGCCACGCGGCTACGTGATCTCGGCTGACGACACGGACCACCGGGACCGTCCGGCCGCCTTGGACTCGTAGAGCGCCCGATCGGCAGCGTCCACCATGCCGTTGAGCGAGTCACCCTCACCGGCCCGAGCCGTGGCCAGGCCCACGCTGATCGTCACCGGGACGAGCCGCTCGTCGACCACGACGCCGCGGCGCATCGAGCCCACGACCCCCTCGGCCAGCGTCTCGGCCTCGCTCGTCGAGGCACAGGAGGCGACGAGCAGGAACTCGTCGCCTCCGAGGCGGATCGCCAGGGCGCCGGCGGGCAGCAGCGCCCGCATCCGCTCGGCGGCCTGCACCAGCACGTCGTCGCCGACCTGGTGCCCGAACTCGTCGTTGACCGCCTTGAAGCCGTCGAGATCGCAGGCCAGGACGGCCACGAGGGAGCCGCTGGCCAGGCCGGCCACCAAGGCGTCCACCGCGGCGCGGGCGCCACGCCGGTTGAGCAGGCCCGTCAGCGGATCGTGCTCCGCGTCGCGGCGGTGCCGCAGCTGCTCGCTCCTCTCCACCGTGATGTCGACGATCGTGCACACCGCCCGCTCGGCCGACGTGACGACCTGACCGATGCCGCGGACCGTGACCCTGAACCAGCGTTCGGCGCCGGGCCCGCCCGACTGCGCCACGAAGGTCGCGGCATTCGAGTCGCCCTCGAAGATCCGCTCCAGCGCATGGCACAGGCCGGGCCCCCCGCCGACGACCGAGACCGCGCGGTCGAACTCGGCAGCGTCGGCGACACCTGGCAGCGCGTCGCGGAAGGCGCGGTTGATGTCGACGAAGCGTCCACCGGACTCGGCGATCGCCGTCAGCGTGGGCGCGCTGTCGAAGGCCAGGTGGTAGACGCGCTCGTTCAGCTCCGACCGCGCCAGGAGCCGAGCCGCCGTGATGGCGGCCTCGGCCTGGCGCGACACGATCTCGACGGTCGCCGACTGCGCCTGGTCGGGGATCAGACCCGACCGGGGCAGGTCGACGCTCACGACACCGACCATCTCACCGGTCGAGTCCGAGATCGGGACGAACAACGCGTACTCGGGCAGCCATGCCTGCGGGTGGCCGGCGGTACGGGCGAACCAGGCCGCGTCGTCGGAGACCCAGCTCTCGCCGTCCTTCGCCTCGTCGAACTCTCGGCTCAGCAGCAGTCCGTGGTGCACGACCGAGGCGGCGATCTCCGCGTCCCACCGCTCACGCGGCAGGACGATGCCGAGGAGAGCCTCGCTCGCCTCAGGCGGACCGGCGACGGCGACGACCTCGAGGTCCCCGGACTCGGTGACGAGGTTGATCGCCGCCGACTCGAAGTCGGCGACGTCGACGAGCGCCCGGCACACCGTGTCGAGCACCTGCTGCAGATCGGACGTCGTGGCGAGCGTCCGTGCCAGCTCGACCAGCCCGTCGACGACGTCGAGCGAGAGGATCGGCTCGGTCGCGAAGCCCATGCGCCTCCCTGCTGCCGCCGAAAGGGCCACGCTACCTCGGGCGAGCGCCTCGCCAGATCAGAACGGCAGATCTGGCGAGGGCGATCACAGGTTGACGCCCCGCATGCCCGCCTCGGGGTACCTCTCGCCTGCTGCCACACCGACCGGTGCGACGGCGTCGAGGGCGGCGAGGTCGTCGACCGACAGCTCGATGTCGGCGGCGGCGACGTTCTCCTCGAGGTAGCGGCGACGCTTGGTGCCGGGGATCGCCACCACGCCCTCCTGCTGCAGCACCCAGGCCAGGGCGAGCTGCCCGGGCGTGACGCCCTTGGCCTCGGCGAGCGCGCGCACCTGCTCGACGACGGCCAGGTTGGCGGCGAGGTTCTCGCCCTCGTAGCGCGGGTTGCTGCGGCGGAAGTCGTCGGCGTCCAGGTCGGACGTCGACGAGATCGCGCCGGTCAGGATGCCGCGACCCAGTGGCGAGTAGGCGACGAACGCGATGCCCAGCTCGCGGGTCGTGTCGAGCACGCCGTTGACCTCCGGGCTGCGCTCGAACAGCGAGTACTCGGTCTGCACCGCGCTGAGCGGGTGCGTCGCGTGGGCCCGACGGATGGTCTCGGGAGCGGCCTCGGAGATGCCGAGGTACTTGACCTTGCCCTCCGTGACGAACTCGCCCATGGCACCGAACGTCTCCTCGATCGGCACGTTCGGGTCGACCCGGTGGATGTAGTACAGGTCGATCGTGTCGCGTCCGAGGTGGCGCAGCGACCGCTCGAGCGCCGAGCGCAGGTAGGCCGGCGAGCCGTTGGGTCCGCGCCGCTCGCCGTCGTCCGTGATCTCGACGCCGGTCTTGGTGGCGATGGCGTACTCGTCGCTGCGGCTGCCGATCGTCCGGCCGATCAGCTGCTCGTTGAGGAACGGGCCGTACATCTCGGCGGTGTCGATCAGGCTAACGCCGAGATCGAGCGCCCGGTGCAGCGTCGCGGCCGACTCCTCGTCGTCGCGGGCGCCGTAGAACGCCGACATGCCCATCGCGCCGAGTCCCTCGACGCTGGCCTCGAGGCCCTGGCTCCCCCATGCAGTGGTCTTCATCGCAGCACCTTTTCCTCGTAGTAGTCGATCTTGCGATTGATCGCCGCGAGGTGCTTCTGCACCTCGGCGAGCTCCTCGAGCACGTGCTCGCGATGCCGTTCGAGGATCGTGAGCCGGTCGGCCTCGCTGCCGTCGACGCGGTAGAGCTCGACGAACTTCTTGATGTCGCGGATGGGCATGCCCGTGCGCCGCAGCATCACGAGCGTGCCGAGCCAGGCGACGTTCTCCTGCGTGTAGCGGCGCTGCCCCGACGAGGACCGCTCGGGACGGTGGAGGGTCAGCCCCTCCTTCTCGTAGTAGCGCAGCGTGTCGACGCTCAGCCCGCTCGCCTCGGCGGCCGCGCTGATCGTCATGCCCTCAGGGGGCGCTTCGGTCACTGTCATGCCTCCAGCATGACCCTTGGAGCGCGCTCCAGGTCAAGCCGAACGAGGCCGAGGCGACTCAGGCCCAGAGGGTCTCGCCGAACTTGAACCAGATGGCCGAGGCGATGACGACGTACCAGAGCAGGACGATCATGAGCGTCCAGTTCGAGACGAACCGGGTGATCGCGGCCTGGGGCGCGAACCGGCGCAGGTTGGCGGCGGTGACGTTGACGAAGATCGGGATCATGACGGTCCACACGACCATGCAGTAGGGGCAGAGCTTTCCGATGTCGTAGATGCTCTGGTACTGCAGCCAGGTGACGAAGCCGATGCCGAAGAACACACCGGCCTGCAGGCCCGCCCAGACGAAGCGCGGCAGCTCGACCTTGGCGATCAGGAGCACGCCGAGCATCAGGACCCCCGCGAAGCCGGCGATGCCGATGAACGAGTTCGGGAAGCCGAACGCCTCGGACTCCGACGACCCGATGACCGACGTGCAGCTCACGAACGCGCTGAGGTCGCACGACAGGCTCTTCTGCTTCCCGGCGATCTGGTCCTGGAGCAGGCCGACCTTGTCGGC
>JBEVGQ010000204.1:0-16253 GCA_040511655.1 Aeromicrobium sp.
GAAAACGTCAGTGCCAGCCGCGGTCGTCGAGGCCGCCGGGCACCTCGGCGCGCGCGTCGTACGGCGTGCGGGTGAACACGAAGCTGGCCAGCACCAGGCGCACCGGGACGCCCGCGGGGTTGCGCTCCACCCGCAAGGGTTCGCCGCGGTAGTAGCCGTCGCGACCGGTCCATCCGTCCCCGTCGCGCGCGAACCTCGCGCCGCGTCCCTGGCCCGGCTCGCCCAGCCGTAGGCCGCCGTCGGGCTCGAGGGCCAGGGTCGAGGCGTACGTGCCCCAGAACCAGGGCCCCACGAGGTCGAGCGCATCGGCGTGGCCCGCGTCGGCGTGCCACGGAGCCGGCGCGGCGGGCTCGGCGTCCGTGAAGAGGGTGAGCAGGTCGGTCGCCGCGGTGCCGAGGCCGCTGGTGGCGTTGGCCATGACGACGACGCCGTCGCCGCTCGAGATGTCGACGCGGAGGTTCGCGAGGAAGCCTGGCATCGAGCCACCGTGCCCGGCGAACCGACGTCCGTCGACGTTCCACGTCTGCCAGCCGAGGGCGTGGGCGCCGGTCCACGCGAGCTTCGGCACGTCGTTGACCGCGACGGGCCGCAGCATCTCGGTCAGCGACTCGGACGACAGGACGCCCTCGGTGCGGCCGCCGAGGAACGCCGCCCAGCGCGCCAGGTCGTCGCTCGTCGACCACAGCTGCCCGGCCGGCGCCATCGAGACGTGATCGTGCTCGGGCTCGACGTGCAGGAGGTCGGCGAGCGGGTGCACCGCGAGACCCGGGGCCGACGGTGGGACGGGGCGGCGAGAGGTGCGGGTCATGCCGAGCGGGTCGAGGATGCCCTGTTGGACGGCCTCGTGCCACGGCACGCCGCGCAGGCGCGCGATGAGCTCGCCGAGCACGCCGTACCCGGCGTTGGAGTAGTGGAAGGTCGTGCCAGGCGTGAACCGCAGCGCGACGCCGGATGCCAGCAGCGTGGCCCAGTCGTCGCCGGGCGTGCGCTCCCACCACGGGCCGTCAGTCTCGGCCTGAAGGCCGGACGTGTGGCTCAGCAGCTGCGCGATCGTGACGTGGCCGAACGGCACCTCGGGCAGATGGATGCCGATCGTGTCGGCGAGGTCGAGGCGACCCTCGTCGCGCAGGCGCACGACCTCGACCGCGACGAACGTCTTGGAGATCGAGCCGATGCGGTACTGCGTGTCGGCGGTGGGCGCGCTGCCGCCGCTGCGGCCGTCGAGCGTCCCGGCGGCGCCCGACCAGACCACCTGCCCGCCCCGCACGACGGCTGCGACGACCGACGGCAGCCGTTGCTGCGACTGCTCGGTCGCGAGGCGGTGGTCGAGGGCTCGCGACGTCGAGGCCTCGATCGTCATCGCGCCGCGGCCAGCTCCGCCGCGAGCTTGACGAGCGTGCGGACGCCCGTGCCCGTGCCGCCCACCGGCGTGTAGTCGGAGGCCGATCCCTCGTTGAACGACGGCCCGGCGATGTCGAGGTGCGCCCACGGGACGTCGCCGACGAACTCGCGCAGGAAGGCTGCCGCGAACAGTGCGCCGCCGTAAGGCTTCGGGTTGTGCTGACGCAGGTCGGCGATGCTCGACGACGTGACGGTGCCCTTCATCTCCTCGGTGATCGGCAGACGCCACATGGGCTCGCCGGCACGCTCGGACGCTGCCAGGACGCTGTCGGCGAGGGCGTCGTCGTTGCCCATCACACCGGTCGTGTACGAGCCCAGGGCCACCACACAGGCACCCGTGAGCGTCGCGACGTCGATGATGTGGTCGGGCTCGGACTCAGCAGCAAGGGCCAGGCCGTCGGCCAGCACGAGCCGTCCCTCGGCATCGGTGTTGTGCACCTCGACGGTGGCACCGCTGCGCATGCGCAGGACGTCGCCGGGGCGCGTGGCCCGGCCGCTGGGCATGTTCTCGGCGATGCACGCGTACGCGGTGACGCGGACCGGCAGGCCGAGCTGCGCGATCGCGACCGTCGCGGCGACGACGGCGGCGGCGCCGGCCATGTCGAGCTTCATGGTCTGCATCGACGCGCCGGGCTTGATCGACAGGCCGCCCGAGTCGAACGTGATGCCCTTGCCGACCAGCGCCAGGTGGGCGACGGCGTCGGCGGGCTCGTACGACAGGGTCACGAGCCGCGGGGGGCTGTCGGAGCCCAGTCCGACGCCGAGGATGCCGCCGCAGCTCTCCTTCGCGAGCCGCTTCTCGTCCCAGACCGCGATCTTGAGGTCGTCGGCACCGGCAGTGCCGACGTGGGTGGAGATCGTCTCGGCGAGGTCGGCCGGACGCTTGTCGCCCGGCGGCGTGTTGACCCAGTCGCGGGCCGCGTTGACCGCGTCGGCGACGGTCGCCGCCCGCTCGACGGCCTTGGTCGCGGTCGTCTGGCGCGCGAACGGCGTCAGGATCGTCGCGCTCGTGAGCTCGACGGGCTTCTTGGCGTCCTCGCCGTCCTTCTTGGTCTTGTAGGCGTCGTAGCGGTACGTGCCGAGACCGACACCCTCGGCGACGGCCTCGACCTCGTCGACGCCGGCCGGGTGCAGGGCGATCGCGACGCTGGACGCGTTGGTGGCGGCGCGTACGCCGCGTGCTGCGGCACGGCGCAGGTCTTCTGCGGTGGGCTCGGCAGGCAGCGCGACGGCCACGACGACAGGAGCCTTGGTGAGGCCGCCGGACGGGAAGCGGACGGTCTGCCCCTTCTCGCCCGAGAATCCCAGCAGGGTCAGTGTCTCGGCGAGATCCCCCTTGTCGTCGTCGCCGCGGATCCCGAGGATCAGGACGTCGGCGCTGGCGGTGGTCGGCTTGGACGTGCTCAGGGTGACGGACGGCATGGCTGCCACTCTAAGGTCGCCCCGGTGAGACGCGGAACCGTCCCCTAGGTTGAAGTCATGGATCTGCTTCACTCACCGCTGCACGACCGTCACGTGGCGCTCGGCGCCAAGCTCGCAGAGTTCGGCGGCTGGGAGATGCCGCTCGAGTACGCCGGGGGAGGCGTGCTCGCCGAGCACAAGGCCGTCCGCGAGGGCGTCGGCCTCTTCGACGTCAGCCACCTGGGCAAGGCGCTGGTGAGGGGCACCGGTGCCGCCGAGTTCGTCAACTCCTGCCTGACCAACGACCTGCGGCGCATCCAGCCCGGCAAGGCCCAGTACACGCTGTGCTGCGACGAGGACGGTGGCACGGTCGACGACCTCATCGCGTACCTGCGCAGCGACTTCGAGGTCTTCCTGGTCCCCAACGCGGCCAACACCGCGGCCGTCGTCGCCAGGTTGAAGGCCGCGGCCCCCGACGGCATCGAGGTGCTCGACCAGCACCGCGACCACGCCGTCCTCGCGATCCAGGGCCCCTCCAGCGACGAGGTGCTGCAGGCGCTGGGCCTGCCGGTCGACCACGAGTACATGTCGTTCGCCGATGCCACGGTTGCCGGCGCCGACATCACCGTGTGCCGCACGGGATACACGGGCGAGCGCGGCTACGAGCTGGTCGTGCCCCAGGCCGCGGCTCTCGACGTCTGGGACGCCGTGCTGGCCGCCGGCGAGCCGTTCGGCATCCGCCCGTGCGGTCTGGGCGCCCGCGACACCCTGCGCACCGAGATGGGGTACCCGCTCCACGGCCACGAGCTGTCGGCCGAGATCAGCCCCGTCATGGCACGAGCCGGCTGGGCGGTCGGCTGGAGCAAGCCCGCGTTCTGGGGCAAGGGCGCGCTCGAGACGCAGCGGTCCGAGAAGACCGTGCGCACGCTGCGCGGGCTTCTCGCGCAGGGCCGCGGCATCCCGCGTCCCGGTATGTCGGTGCTCGCCGACGGGGGCGAGGCGCTCGGTGAGATCACGTCGGGCACGTTCTCGCCCACGTTGCGCCAGGGCGTCGCGCTTGCGCTGCTCGACCAGTCCGTCGAGGATGGCGCCACCGTCGTCGTCGACGTCCGCGGCCGGTCCGAGGCGTTCACGGTGACCAAGCCCCCGTTCGTGCAGCCCTCGACGAAGGAGTCGTGACCATGACCTGGACCTGGACGTTGGAGACCGCTGGCGGAGTCGTCACCGGCCGGTCCGAGCCCTTCGAGAGCCGCGGAGACGCCGAGTCGTGGGTCGGCGAGGCCTTCGGCGAGCTGCTCGAGCAGGGAGTCGACCAGGTGCGCCTGTTCGATGGCGAAGCCGAGATCTACGGCCCCATGTCGCTGCACGCCGAGTCGTAGGCGCCTCGGCTCGTAGAGCCGTCGACGCTCAGCGGTAGGTCGTGGCGAGCGTCTCGCCGCGCGCGACCTGGGGCTTCGGCAGGCGGAACCGGCGCAGCTGCGTGCTGCGCAGCACGGCGTAGCTCGTCGTGCCCTTGATCTCGTCGGCGCCGAAGCGAGCCCGCAGCTCCTTCTTGAGACCGCGCACCATGATGACCTCGTCGAGGACGGTGCCGAGGATCAGGAACGGGTAGGCGAACGCGGTGAGCGCTGTCTGCACCTGGTCGCTGAAGCCGCTCGAGACCGTGAAGAGCACGAGCAGGACGACCAGGAACGGCAGCAGGTACTCGGCGAAGTTGCGACGGCGATCGACGTAGTCGCGGGTGAAGCGGCGCACCGGGCCCTGCTCGCGCAACGGCAGGTAGCGCTCGTCGCCGGTCTTGAGAGCCTCACGCTGCTTGACGCGGATCTGCTCTCGCGTGGCCCGGTCGCGCTTGGCCTGCTCCTTGCGGGTCATCGGAGTCTTCATCTGCTTCTTGCGCGCAGCCTCGGCCTCCTTGCGACTGGGCGTCGGCCGGCCCTTGCGTGCTTCTGTCTCGTCAGCCACCCGCGACACCCTACCCGTAGGCTTGTTTGCATGAGCGAGCGTGAGCGAGTGAGCGATGAGCACCGTGTCGTGGTGGCCGTTCCGTATCGTGCCCTTTTCTCGGGACGGGCAGCATGAGCATCGGTGATCGCCTCACGAAGTGGTGGAACTCCCGCGGCTCGCGGGGCGACGACACGGGTGCCCTCAAGGAGCGTCTTGACGAGACCTATCGCACCCAGACGGCGCTCCTCCAGCAGGTCCGGCGCGGGGTCGCCGACGTCCAGACCAGCCGCAAGCGCGTCGACCTCCAGCTCGCCACCCTCACCCAGCAGACGGCGCAGCTCGACCAGCAGGCTGCCGATGCCGTCGCCGCCGGCCGTGACGACGACGCCCGCGCAGCGCTGACGCGCAAGGTGACCCTCGAGAAGACCGCCGCCGGCCTGCGGGCCCAGCGTGACGACCTCCTGGCCGAGGAGCGCAAGCTCGAGCTGTCGGCCGACACCATCGAGCAGGACGTCGAGAGCTTCCGCATCCGCAAGGACACCCTGTCGGCGCGGCACACGGCGGCTTCGGCGCGCGCCGAGGTCAACAGTGCGACCAGCGGCATCAACTCGACCGTCAGCGACGTCGGCCAGGCGATGGAGGCGGCGGAGCGGCGCACGCGCGAGATGGAGGCGACGTCCGACGCCGTCGACGAGCTCGTCGCCGAGGGCGTGGTGGGCTCGGCGGGTGAGTCGGCCGACGAGCGGCTGGCTCGCCAGTTCGACGCGGCGCTCGACGGCCCCGAGGTCGACCGCCAGCTGGAGCAGATCGCTCGGCCGGACAAGCAGCAGGAGGGTGACGATGGCACGAAGCCGCTTCAGAACTGATCGTGGGCTCTCGCTGCGCATGGGCGGCGTGAGCCTCGGGCTGGGTGCCCTCTACCTGCTCTTCGCCGCCGTGCTCTACCAGACGCCCTTGGGTGCCGTCGGGTTCGTCGTCGTCCTGGCGATGGCCTGGGGACAGTGGTACTTCTCCGACTCGTTGGCGCTCAAGTCGATGCGCGCCCAGGTGGTCGAGCCGCACCAGGCGCCCGAGCTGCACGCCATGATCGACCGCCTCTGCGCGCTGGCCGACATGCCCAAGCCGCGCGTCGCGATCGCCGTCACCGACATGCCCAACGCCTTCGCGACGGGACGCACGCCCAACCACTCGGCGGTGTGCGTCACGACCGGCATCATGCAGCGGCTCGACGCGGACGAGCTCGAGGGCGTCCTGGCCCACGAGCTGTCGCACGTCGCCAACCGCGATGTCACCGTGATGACGGTCGCCTCGTCGATCGGCCTGCTCGCGGGCTTCATCACGCGCTACGGCATGTACTTCGGCGGCATGTTCAGCGGAGGACGCGACCGCAACAACAACAGCAACGGCGGACCGGCGTTCATCGTGGTGTTCCTCGTCAGCCTCGTCGTGTACGCCGTCAGCTTCGTGCTCATCAGGGGTCTGTCGCGTTACCGCGAGCTCAGCGCCGACCGCAGCGGCGCCTACATGACCGGCCGGCCGTCCAAGCTGTCGTCGGCGCTCGTGAAGATCTCGGGCGACATGTCGCGCATCCCCAACAGCGACCTGCGCGAGAGCCAGGCGATGAGCGCCTTCTTCTTCGCACCCGCGATCAGCCGCGAGTCGATCGGGGCGCTGTTCTCGACACACCCGCCGCTGCAGCAGCGTCTCGACCAGCTGGCCAAGGTCAGCGCCGAGCTGTCCGAGCAGGGCTGATGGGCTTCCTCGACGGGATCCTCGGACGGTCGAAGCCGCCCGAGGCCGATCTCGACGTCCTGTTCTCGGTGCCGCAGGCAGTCATCTCGCTGCAGCTGGAGGGCTTCATGCCGTCGGGCTCGGGCTCGGTGTGCTTCCGCGACGTCGAGGGCCAGGCCGACGACGCCGTCATGGCCGACGCCGAGAAGATCATCACGTCGTCCACCGGATCGACGGTCTCGCGCAGCGACGACCGCTTCGGCTTCCACTGGCTCACGGTCACCCGTGCCGACGCCGACGTGTCGGGGCTGACCGCCGACCTGCACGCCGTCAACAGCTCGCTGACCGACGCCGGATTCGGCACGTCGCTGCTGTGCTCGACCTTCGCGTTCACGACGCCGGCCGGCAAGCCGTTCGGCCTGGTCTACCTCTACAAGCGGGGCACGTTCTACCCGTTCGCCCCCGACGGGGGCGAACGGCGCGACAACGCGCTCGAGCTGCAGGTGCGCGGCGTCATCGCGGGCGACGTGCCGGTCGAGCCCGACCTCGCCAAGTGGCTCGCGATCTGGGGCGCGCCAGGTCTGGCCTGATTCGAGGCGGACGATAGGTTGATCACGTGAGCCTCGACGACCTGTCCCGTGACCAGATCCAGACCCTCCTCGACGAGCAGACTGCCGCGCACCGCGCTCTGAAGGACCGCGGACTCAAGCTCGACCTCACGCGCGGCAAGCCGTCGCCCGAGCAGCTCGACCTGTCCGACGACCTGCTCTCGCTGCCGGGGCCCGACTTCGTCGACGCCGGCGGCGTCGACACGCGCAACTACGGCGGGCTCACGGGCCTGACCGAGATCCGCGAGATCTTCGCCCCGATCATGCAGGTCCCCGTCGCGCAGGTCGTGGCCGGCGACAACGCCAGCCTGGCGATGATGCACGACAACCTCGTGTTCGCGCTGTTCCACGGCGTCCCGGGTTCCGAGCAGCCGTGGGGCGTCGAGGAGGCGGTGAAGTTCATCTGCCCCGTCCCGGGCTACGACCGTCACTTCGCCCTGCTCGAGGAGTACGGCATCGAGATGGTCCCGGTGCCGCTCAACGAGGACGGCCCCGACGTCGACGCCGTCCGCGAGGCCGTGAAGGACCCGGCCGTCAAGGGGATGTGGCTGGTCCCGACGTACAGCAACCCCACCGGGTCGGTCGTCAGCGAGGCCGTCGCGGCCGAGCTCGCGGCGCTCGAGACCGCGGCGCCCGACTTCCGCATCTTCTGGGACAACGCGTACGCCGTCCACCACCTCACCGACGAGCAGACCAAGACCGCCGACATCCTGGGCCTCTGCGTCGCGTCGGGGCACCCCGACCGGGCCGTGATCTTCGCGTCGACGTCCAAGATCACCTTCGCGGGGTCGGGCGTGTGCTTCTTCGGCAGCTCGCCCGACAACGTCGCCTGGTACCTGTCGCACCTGGGCAAGCGGACCATCGGGCCCGACAAGGTCAACCAGCTTCGTCACGCCCGCCACCTCAAGGACGTCGACGGGGTCCACGCGCTGATGGACCGCCACCGCGCGATCCTGGCCCCCAAGTTCGAGGCCGTCGTCGCGATCCTGAACGACCGGCTGGCTCCCTACGGCGTTGCGAGCTGGACCGAGCCGAAGGGCGGCTACTTCGTCAGCCTCGACGTCGTCGACGGCACGGCCACGCGCGTGATCGAGCTGACCCGCGAGGCCGGCGTCGCGATGACGCCCGCGGGCGCGGCCTTCCCGTACGGCGACGACCCGCGTGACCGCAACATCCGCATCGCCCCGTCGTACCCGTCGCCCGACGAGCTCGCCATGGCAATCGACGTGCTCGCCACGAGCGTGCTGATCGCCGCCGCCGAGCACGCGCTCGCGGGCTAGGCCGGCGCCGCACGTGAGGGTGCTGGTCGCGCCGGACTCGTTCGGCGGCACGCTGTCGGCACCCGAGGCGGCCCGGGCGATCATCGAGGGCTGGCGCCGCCACGCGCCGGACGACGTGATGACGGCCGCGGCGATGGCCGACGGCGGTCCTGGCTTCGTCGACGTGATCCACGCGGCGGCCGGGGGGCGCCTCGACGTCGTCACGGTGCGCGGTCCACTGGGCGTGCCCGTCCCCGTGACGGTGCTGCACGTCGACGGCACGGCGTACGTCGAGTCGGCCCAGGCCTGCGGGCTGCACCTGGTCGACACCCGCGACCCGCTGAGCGCCTCCACCGTCGGAGTCGGGCAGGCGGTCGCCGCGGCTGTCGACGGCGGCGCCACGAGAGTCGTCGTCGGTCTCGGGGGCAGTGCCACCAACGACGGGGGAGCAGGCATGCTCGCCGCTCTCGGTGCGACCGCCGACGTGCGGCTCGACGCAGGACCGGCCGCCCTCGCCGACGTCACGACCGTCGACCTTGCCCCGGCGCTCGCCAGGCTCGACGGCGTCGAGCTGGTGATCGCGGCCGACGTGGACGTCTCGCTGCTCGGCATGTTCGGCGCGACCAAGACCTTCGGGCCACAGAAGGGGCTGACCGATTCGCAGATCATCGAGGTCGACGGTTGGCTCGACCGTTTCGTGGTCGCAGCGTGCGGCCCCTCGCCGGCCGAGCGTCGTCCGGCCGATGCCCGCGGCGCCGGTGCTGCCGGCGGGCTCGGGTTCGCGCTGATGCTGCTCGGGGGACGCGTCGTGTCCGGCATCGAGCTGGTCGCCGACGCGGTCGGGCTGACCGCGAACGCCGCTGCCCACGACCTCGTCGTCACGGGGGAGGGCACCTACGACTTCTCGTCGCGTGCCGGCAAGGTCGTCCACGGCGTGGCGGCGGTGGCGGCCGCGGCCGCACGCCCGTGCATCGTGCTGGCCGGCCAGGTGCTGGTCGGCTCGCGCGAGATGCGGGCCATGGGAGTCGAGTCCGCCTACGGCGTCACCGAGCGGGTCGACGTGGAGGAGTCCATGAGCGAGCCGGCGCGACACCTGGCCGATCTGGCCGAGCGCGTGGCGCGGACGTGGTCGCCGCGACCGCTGGGCTGACGGCGTACGATGGAATGGAATCGTCACACGCTTGGTTGTTGACCGAGAAGCGTCCTTCGTGACGAGTCCGCAGACCACACCTTCGGGAGTTCACATGACAGTCGAGACCGACCAGACCACCGCCGCCGAGCCGACCGCGGAGGTTGCGTCCGGCGTCAGCCTCAGCGACGGGGCCGCCGAGAAGGTTGCCAGCCTCCTGGCGCAGGAGGGGCGCGACGACCTCGCCCTGCGCATCGCCGTCCAGCCCGGCGGTTGCTCGGGTCTGCGCTACCAGCTCTTCTTCGACGAGCGCTCCCTCGACGGCGACCAGACGTTCGGCTTCGGCGGCGTCAACGTCGTGGTCGACCGCATGAGCCTGCCGTACCTGGGTGGCGCGACGATCGACTTCGTCGACACCATCGAGAAGCAGGGCTTCACGATCGACAACCCCGCTGCCACCGGCTCCTGCGCGTGCGGCGACTCGTTCCACTAGTCCGTCCCAGCAAGCTCGACAACGCCCTCCTGCGCAGCAGGGGGGCGTTGTCTATGGTGTGTGGGTGCACCTAGCCATCACCGGATCGATCGCCACCGACCACCTCATGACCTTCCCGGGCAAGTTCGTCGACTCGTTGGTCCCCGACCAGCTCGACAAGATCTCGCTGTCGTTCCTGGTCGACGACCTCGACGTCCGCCGCGGCGGGTGCGGCGCGAACATCGCCTTCGCGCTCGCGAAGCTGGGCCACCGTCCGCTGCTCGTCGGTGCCGTCGGACGCGACTTCGAGACCGAGTACCGCGGGTGGCTCGACGCCGCCGGGGTCGACACGAGTGGCGTCCTGGTCTCCGAGACCCGCCACACGGCGCGCTTCGTCTGCACCACCGACACGCAGCTGGCCCAGTTCGCCACCTTCTACGCCGGAGCCATGTCGGAGTCGCGCGACATCGATCTCCTCGCCGTCGGCTCGGACTACGACCTGGTGCTGATCGGCCCCGACGACCCCGAGGGGATGCTGCGGCACACCCGCGCGTGCCGCGAGCACGGCATCGCCTTCGCGGCCGATCCGTCCCAGCAGCTCGCCTGGGCCGAGGGCGACGTCATCCGCGACCTGATCGACGGCGCGACCTACTTGTTCAGCAACGACTACGAGGCGTCGCTGATCCAGCAGAAGACCGGCTGGAGCGCCGACGACGTCCGCGCCCACGTCGGCACCCAGATCATCACCCGCGGCAAGGACGGCGTCACGGTGCTGCCGGCCGAGGGTGAGCCGATCGAGGTCAAGGCCATCCAGGGCGTCGCCGCAGTCGATCCCACCGGCGTCGGTGACAGCTTCCGGGCGGGCTTCCTCGCCGGCATCGCGGCCGGGCTCGACTTCGAGCGTTCGGCACAGATCGGCTGCACCGTCGCCGCCAGCGTCGTCGAGACCACCGGCACGCAGGAGTACGTCCTCGACCGGGAGAGCTTCCTGAGCCGTCTCGGCACCGCGTACGGGGACGATGCCCGCGGCGAGGTCGACGCAGCGCTCTCCCTGGCGTGACGACCGCTCGACGACGCGTGCCGAGGTCAGGCGGACCTGACCACTCCCAGCACGTTCCCCTGAAGTAAGGTGCTGTCGTGTCATCACGTGACAGTCATGGTCCAGAAAGGCGCCCCGTGGGTCGGATGAAATTGGCGGTGCTGTTGTTTGCCGCCCTTGTGTTGAGTGGCTGTGCACCAGATGCCGACTCGGATCTCGCACGCCTCGCCCTGCCGGTCGGCAGCACCGACCGCACCCAGGACATCTGGGAGCTGTGGCTCGGCGCGTGGATCGCCGTGCTGGTGATCTTCCTGCTCGTGTTCGGCTTGATCGTCTACTCGATGATCCGCTACCGCCGCCGCAGCGACGACGAGATCCCCGCGCAGATCCGCTACAACCTGCCGATCGAGGCGCTGTACACCTTCGCGCCCGTCATCATCGTCGCGGTGTTCTTCTTCCACACGGTCACGTCGCAGAACAACGTGCTCGAACGGGTCGACAACCCCGAGCACACCGTCGAGGTCGTCGGCAGCAAGTGGCAGTGGGCGTTCAACTACCTCGACGAGAACGCCACGCAGGGCGAGGACGTGTTCGACGTCGGCACCCCGCAGGAGCCGGCCGAGCTGTGGCTCCCGGTGAACGAGTCGGTGCGCTTCAAGCTCAAGTCGCCCGACGTCATCCACTCGTTCTGGATCCCCGAGTTCTACTTCAAGATGGACGTCGTCCCGGGCAAGGTCAACACCTTCGACCTGTCGCCGACGCGCGAGGGCGTCTTCACCGGACGTTGCGCCGAGCTGTGCGGGCTCTACCACTCCCGCATGATCTTCAAGGTGCACGTGGTCTCGCGCGCCGAGTACGACACGCACCTCGAGGAGCTCAAGCAGGCCGATCAGGTCGGAGCGCCTCAGGGTGCCAAGGAAGCCAACGAGATCGCCGGTCTCAGGGGCGAAGACAAGAGCGGCAACGTCGCTGAGGTCCAGGGAGACGGGACAGGCAAGAGCTGATGGCTGACGCAACAGCAGCATTCGACGACGGGTCCACGACCCTGCGTGCCGGGGTCAAGGAGCGCACCCTCGGCCAGAAGGTCGTCACGGTGCTCACGACGACCGACCACAAGGTCATCGGCAACATGTACCTGGTCACGTCGTTCGCCTTCTTCATCATCGGCGGCATCCTCGCCCTGATGATCCGTGCCGAGCTGGCGCAGCCGGGCACGCAGTTCGTCGACGACGAGACCTACAACCAGCTGTTCACGATGCACGGCACGATCATGCTGCTGATGTTCGCGACGCCGCTGTTCTTCGGCTTCGGCAACGCGATCATGCCCCTGCAGATCGGTGCGCCCGACGTCGCCTTCCCGCGCCTCAACATGTTCAGCTACTGGCTGTACCTGTTCGGCAGCACGATCGTGGTCTCGGGCTTCTTCGTCCCGGGCGGCGCGGCGAGCTTCGGCTGGTTCGCGTACGCCCCGCTGAGTGATGCGGTCAACTCGCCAGGGGTCGGCGGTGACCTGTGGGTCATGGGTCTGTGGATGTCCGGACTCGGCACGATCCTCGGTGGCGTCAACTTCATCACGACGATCTTCACGATGCGGGCGCCCGGCATGACGATGTTCCGCATGCCGATCTTCGTCTGGAACACGCTGGTCACCAGCATGCTGGTGCTGATCGCGTTCCCGATCTTCGCGGCGGCCCTGCTCTCACTCGAGGCCGACCGACGTCTGGGCGCCCACGTCTTCGACGCCGCCAACGGCGGTCCGATCCTGTGGCAGCACCTGTTCTGGTTCTTCGGCCACCCCGAGGTCTACATCATCGCGTTGCCGTTCTTCGGCATCATCACCGAGATCCTGCCGGTGTTCAGCCGCAAGCCGATCTTCGGCTACGTCGGCCTGGTCGGCGCCACGCTGATGATCGCGGCTCTGTCGGTCGCGGTGTGGGCCCACCACATGTTCGTCACCGGCTCGGTCGACCTGGCGTTCTTCTCGTTCATGACGTTCTTGATCGCGGTGCCCACCGGCGTGAAGTTCTTCAACTGGATCGGCACGTTGTGGGGCGGATCTCTGTCCTTCGACACCCCGCTGATCTTCGCCCTCGGCTTCTTGACGACCTTCCTCTTCGGCGGTCTGACGGGCGTCATCCTGGCGTCGCCAACCCTCGACTTCCAGCTGTCCGACAGCTACTTCGTGGTCGCGCACTTCCACTACGTCGTGTTCGGCACGGTGGTATTCGCGATGTTCGCCGGCTTCTACTTCTGGTGGCCCAAGCTCACGGGCCGCATGCTCGACGAGAAGCTCGGCAAGATCCACTTCTGGCTGCTGTTCATCGGCTTCCACCTGACGTTCCTGGTGCAGCACTGGCTGGGCGTCGAGGGCTTCCCGCGTCGCTACGCCGACTACGGACCCGGTGACGGCTTCACGACGCTCAACGAGATCTCGTCGATCGGCGCCTTCCTGCTCGGCGCGTCCACGCTGCCGTTCTTCTTCAACGTGTGGAAGTCGCGCAAGGGCCCGCTCGTCGGGCTCGACGACCCGTGGGGCTGGGGACGCTCGCTCGAGTGGGCGACCTCCTCGCCGCCCCCGCGCCACAACTTCACGTCGTTGCCGCGCATCCGCTCCGAGAGTCCCGCCTTCGATCTGCACCACCCGGAGATCGCCGCCCTCGAGCTCGCCGACAACCCCGGTGAGAACTCCGTGTTCGCCGACGCACCCGATGTCAGCGGCAAGAACGGGCAGGCCAACGGACGAGCACAGGCCAAGTCGTACGACGCTGAGCCCGACAACAACGGTAAGGACGGTCGCTGATCCATGAAGGCCGAGACATGGACCATCTTGTCGTGCGGGATCTTCTTCGCACTGATCGCGCCGGTGTACTGGGTGCTGACCAAGGACCCGACGGGCACGACCGCGCTGGTCATGACCACGCTGCTGTGCATCCTGCTGGGGTTCTACCTCGGCGTCGTGGCCAAGCAGATCCCCGACCGTCCTGAGGACAGGTCCGACGGCGAGATCGTCGACGGAGCCGGCGAGCAGGGCTTCTTCCCGCCCTACAGCTGGTGGCCGCTGTTCTGCGCCGCGGCCCTGGCCGTCTGCGTGCTCGGCGTCGTCATCGGTTGGTGGCTGTTCATCATCGGCTGCACGATCGGTGCCGTCATGGTGTGCGGATGGATCTTCGAGTACTACCGCGGCATCCACTCGCACTGATCTCCGCCGATTGACGTTCGTCGCGTTCGTGGTGCGCAGGTTGATGGGGGCTGGCACGTAAACTGTCGGGGTGAAGCACCTCCGCCTGCCGGTCGCCCTCGTGTGCGCCGCGATGATCGCCCTGTCGTCCTGCTCGATCAAGGACGCCAAGGACCGCATCTCTCCCGACGACAGCCCGCTCGACTCGCTGAGCCTCACGCCCAACGTGGCCGACGGCGCGAAGGACGTCAACGTCAGCACCACGGTCAAGGTGCTGGCCGAGGACGGCACCGTGTCGTCGGCGAAGCTCGCGACGGCCGACGGAGCCACCGAGATCCCGGGCAAGGTCAGCACGTCCGGGTGGCGCGCCACGAGTCGTCTCGAGCCCGGCACGTCGTACCGCCTGACGGCCACCGGCACCGGCGAGGACGGCAAAGAGGCGACGGTCACGAGCGCCTTCACGACCCAGACGCTCTCGCTGCAGCAGCAGACCTATCCGTCCGTCGCCCCGCTGCAGGGCGAGACCGTGGGCGTCGGCATGCCGATCATCGTCACGTTCGACGTTCCCGTGCGCAAGCGCAAGCTGTACGAGAAGCACATGACCGTCACGACCGACAACGGCACGACCGGTTCCTGGACGTGGTTCAGCGACAACGAGGCGCACTACCGTCCTGAGACCTACTGGCCGGCCAACACCAAGGTGAAGGTGCACCTGGCGCTCAACGGCCTTCCCGCCGGCGACGGCGTGTACGGCCAGCAGGACCAGGACATCAGCTTCCAGGTCGGCCAGAAGGCCGTGACGACCGTTGACGTCGGCAAGCACCAGCTGACGTATTCGGTCGACGACAAGAAGGTGCGCTCCATCCCCGTCACCACCGGTGACGACGGGCACCGCACGCGCGCCGGCATCAAGGTCATCATGGAGAAGTTCTCGTCGGTCGACATGGATGCTGCGACCACCGGCGTCGACTCCGAGGACCCTGGCTACTACAACATCTCCGACGTCCGCTGGGCCATGCGTCTGACCAACTCGGGCGAGTTCCTGCACGCCGCGCCGTGGTCGGTGGGGTCCCAGGGGCGCGCCAACGTCAGCCACGGCTGCACCGGCATGAGCACGGCCGATGCCAAGTGGCTCTTCGACCGCTCGCGCCGCGGCGACGTCGTCGAGTACGTCGACAGCCCGCGCCCACTCGAGGACCGCAACGGATGGACCGACTGGAACGTCCCATGGGCCACCTGGACCGCCGGGTCCGCCCTGCAGGCGGCCGCAGCCCCCGCGGCCGGCGAGCCCGCTGCCGACGGCGTCGTCGACTGAGCTCGGCCGCGCGTCTCGTCCCCAGCGCATCGGGCGCGTACGTCATCACGGATGCAGTGGCTCACGTACAGCCGTGATGACCTCCGGTGGGGGAGTGCGGACGTCATCGCGGGTGCGTCGTCGCATGCACGTCCGTGATGACGTCCCGGTGGTACGCCCTTGGGCGAGGTTGATGGCGTCCGCCGTCCTACCGGGGCCCCTGGCATGACGAAGCCCCCGTCAGACGATCCTGACGGGGGCTTCGCTGGTCGTGCGGGCGGTCAGTGGACCCGGGGGACACCCGTCTCCGAGACGCCCTGGAACTCGTCACCCAGCTCGACGGGGTGGCCGTCGTGATGACCGAGGTGCTCCTCGGCGTGGTGGACGTCCTCGACGGTCGGCTTGTCGAGCGTGTCGCGGTAGTAGAACCGCTGCACCTTGGCCCGTAGCTTCTCCTTGCGCGAGTGCGGGGCCGCGACGCCGTTGGCGTCGGTCTCGGCCGGTGCCTCGAGCACGGGAACCCGGTCGTGGGCGGTCAGCGTGTACTGCTGGGCTGCCGGCAGGGGAGCGTGTCGCTCGGAGAAGCCTCCGTCGGGCGAGCGCTCGATGACGCCGGTCTCGTAGCCGTGCAGGATGCGGTTGGCATCCGCACGCTGCAGGCCGATGCAGATGCGCTTGGTGACCATGAACGCGATGACCGGGAACACGAAGAACCCGATGCGGAAGATCCACGTCAACGTGTAGATGTCCATGTGGAACTTGGTCGCCAGGATGTCGTTGCCGCCTGCGGCCCA
>JBEVGQ010000205.1:0-2605 GCA_040511655.1 Aeromicrobium sp.
GGTGGGGCCAAGCAGCACGCGCCATCCGTAGGGCGCGTCACATCGAACGAGGAGCGCCATCGTGTCCGACATCCAGATCACCGTCGTCGACGAGTCCAGGTCTGTCGAGGCGGGCACGAAGGCCTGGCAGCTGTTCGCCGACGCGCCCGACGTCATCGCCGCCCGCGTCGCTGGCGCTCTCAAGGACCTCGCCTACGAGCTGGCGGACGGCGACGTGGTCGAGCCCGTCGCGATCGACTCCAAGGACGGGCGCGACATCCTGCGCCACTCGACCGCCCACGTGATGGCGCAGGCGGTGCAAGAGCTGTTCCCGCAGGCCAAGCTGGGTATCGGCCCGCCGATCACCGACGGCTTCTACTACGACTTCGACGTGCCCGAGCCCTTCGTGCCCGAAGACCTGGTCAAGATCGAGTCGCGCATGCGCAAGATCGTCAAGGAGGGTCAGAAGTTCGACCGCCGCGAGGTCAGCGACGACGCGGCCCGCGCCGAGCTGGCCGACGAGCCGTACAAGCTCGAGCTGATCGGTCTCAAGTCCACCGCCGGCACCCAACCCATGGACGGCGTGGCCGAGGGTGCGAGCGTCGAGGTCGGCGAGGGCGGCCTGACGATCTACGACAACCTCAAGCGCGACGGCTCGGTCGCCTGGGGCGACCTGTGCCGCGGCCCGCACCTGCCCACCACCAAGCGCATCCCGGCGTTCAAGCTGATGCGCAGCGCGGCGGCGTACTGGCGCGGCGACGAGAAGAACAAGCAGCTGCAGCGCATCTACGGCACCGCCTGGGAGTCGAAGGAGGCGCTCGACGAGCACCTGCATCGCATCGAGGAGGCGCAGCGACGCGACCACCGGCGCCTCGGCACCGAGCTCGACCTCTTCAGCTTCCCCGACGAGATCGGCTCCGGCCTGCCGGTGTTCCACCCCAAGGGTGGCGTCATCAAGCGTGAGATGGAGGACTACGTCCGCGCCCGCCACATCGAGGAGGGCTTCGAGTACGTCGGCACCCCACACATCTCGCGCGAGGAGCTGTTCTACACGTCGGGCCACCTGCCGTACTACGGCGAGGGCATGTTCCCGGCGCTCGACCTCGACGGGCAGCCGTACCGCCTCAAGGCGATGAACTGCCCGATGCACAACCTGATCTTCCGGTCGCGCCAGCGTTCCTACCGCGAGCTGCCCCTGCGCCTGTTCGAGTTCGGCCACGTCTATCGCAACGAGAAGTCGGGTGTCATCCACGGACTGACGCGTGTGCGTGGCTTCGCGCAGGACGACTCGCACTCGTACGTCACGCCCGAGCAGGCGCCCGACGAGATCCGCCACCTGCTGAACTTCGTCCTCAGCCTGCTGCGCGACTTCGGCATGGACGACTTCTACCTCGAGCTGTCGACCCGTGACGACTCCAAGCCCGACAAGTTCATCGGATCGGACGACGACTGGGCGGTGGCTACCAAGGTGCTCGAGGACGTGTGCCTCGAGACCGGCCTCGAGCTCGTGCCCGACCCGGGCGGAGCCGCCTACTACGGTCCGAAGGTGTCGGTGCAGGCCCGTGACGCCATCGGCCGCACCTGGCAGATGTCGACGATCCAGTACGACTTCAACATGCCGTCGGCCGAGCGGTTCGACCTCGAGTACGTTGCCGCCGACGGATCGCGTCAGAAGCCTGTGATGATCCACTCCGCCAAGTTCGGCTCGATCGAGCGGTTCATGGGCGTGCTCGTCGAGCACTACGCGGGCGCCTTCCCTCCGTGGCTGGCCCCCGTGCAGGTCGTCGGCATCCCGGTCGCCGAGCGGCACGCCGACTACCTGTACGAGCTCGCGAAGCGGCTCAAGGCGCTGGGCGTGCGGGTCGAGGTCGACGACTCCGACGAGCGCATGCAGAAGAAGATCCGCAACGCGCAGCTGCAGAAGGTGCCGTTCATGCTGATCGCCGGCGACAACGACGTCGAGGGTGACGCCGTGTCGTTCCGCTACCGCAGCGGCGAGCAGGAGAACGGCGTCCCGGTCGAGGACGCGGTCGCGCGGATCGTCGAGGCGATCGGCTCCCGGGTGCAGGTATGACCTCGGAGGATCACGATCGACAGGACGGCGTGGGGGAGCCCGATGCCTTCCAGCGTCTGTGGACCCCGCACCGCGTCGACTACATCAAGGGCGAGGGCAAGCCGACGACGTCCGACGCCGTCGACTGCCCCTTCTGCCGCATCCCCTCGATGGACGACGCCGAGGGGCTGATCGTGCACCGGGGCGAGCACGCGTACGCCGTGCTCAACCTGTACCCGTACAACGCCGGTCACCTGCTGGTGTGCCCGTACCGTCACGTCGCCGACTACACCGAGCTCGACGACGACGAGACGACCGAGGTCGCGGCCATCACCAAGACGGCGATGCGCGTCATGCGGGACGTGACGAACCCGCAGGGCTTCAACCTGGGCATGAACCAGGGCGATGTCGCAGGCGCCGGCATCGCGGCGCACCTGCATCAGCACGTCGTCCCCCGGTGGGGTGGCGACGCCAACTTCCTGCCCGTCATCGGGCGCACCAAGACCATGCCGCAGCTGCTCGGCGACACCCGCGAGCTGCTCGCGGCCGCCTGGCCAGAGAAGTAGAGGACCC
>JBEVGQ010000206.1:0-4062 GCA_040511655.1 Aeromicrobium sp.
GTCCTCGTTGACCGGGAACAGTCCCACCCCGATCGATCCGAGCCCCGAGACGCACCACGCCACGACCGCGGCCGTGCCCGAGCGTCCGGGCAGCAGCCGTGTGCCGAGCAGCAGGGCGCCCACCACGAGCGTGCAGCCGAACCACACGAACGCGAGGTTCATCCCGGCGTGCCACGGCGAGCACAGCACGTCGCCGCGCACCTGCCGGCACGCGGTGTCGCCGAGGTCGCTGACGGTGCTGCCGGCGAACGAGTAGTCGGCGGACGCCTGCAGACCCACCACGACCTCGACGACGACGTAAAGCGGCTGGAGCGCCCACGCGACCCGTCCGACGAGGGGGAGTCGTGACCTCAGCGCAGCGCCTGCTCGAGGTCGCCGATCAGGTCGGCGACGTCCTCGATGCCGACGGACAGGCGAACCAGGTCGTCCGGCACCTCGAGCTGGGAGCCGGCAGTCGACGCGTGCGTCATGGCGCCCGGGTGCTCGATGAGCGACTCGATGCCCCCGAGGCTCTCGGCCAGCGTGAACAGCTCGGTGCGCGCGCAGAAGTCGAGCGCGGCCTGCTGGTCCTTCAGTCGCACCGACACCATGCCGCCGAACCGCTTCATCTGTCGGGCGGCGACCTCGTGGTTGGGGTGCTCGGCCAGGCCCGGGTAGAGCACCGACTCGATCGCGGGGTGACCCTGCAGGAAGTCGACGACCGCCTCGGCGTTGTCGCAGTGCTTGTCCATGCGGACGGCGAGCGTCTTGGCGCCGCGCATCGTCAGGTAGGCGTCGAAGGGTCCGGGGACGCCGCCCGAGCCGTTCTGCAGGAACGCGAACGCGGCGTCGAGCTCTTCGTCGTCGGTGACGAGCACGCCGCCCACCACGTCGGAGTGCCCGCCGATATACTTGGTCGTGGAGTGCAGGACGACGTCGGCGCCCAGCGTCAGCGGCTGCTGCAGGTACGGCGACGCGAAGGTGTTGTCGACGACGAACGTCGCTCCGGCGGTCTGTGCGATCTCGGAGATCGCGGCGATGTCACCGACGTTGAGCAGGGGATTGGTGGGCGTCTCGATCCAGATCGCCTTGGTGGCGTCGTTGACCGCTGCACGGATGGCATCCAGGTCGTTGACCGCGGCCACCGTATAGGTGATGCCCCACTGGCTGAAGACCTTGTCGATGAGGCGGAACGTGCCGCCGTAGGCGTCGTCGGGGATCACGAGGTGGTCGCCGGGGCGCAGCAGCGAGCGCAGGGCGCAGTCGGTCGCGGCCATGCCCGAGCTGAACCCGCGTCCGTACGTCCCCTTCTCGAGCGCGGCCAGGTTGGCCTCGAGCGCGGCGCGGGTCGGGTTGCCGGTGCGGGCGTACTCGAAGCCGCCGCGCATGCCGCCGACGCCATCCTGGGCGAACGTCGAGCTGGCGTAGATCGGCACGTTGACCGCACCGTTCTGGGCATTGGGCTCGTAACCGGCATGGATGGCCCGGGTCGCGAACCCCTGCTCGTCGGCGCTCATACGTGCACCCCCAGCAGGTCGTGGCGGGTCAGGACGCCCAGTGGCTTGCCGTCTTCGACGACCATGACGGCGTCGCTGGCGCTGAGTGCCGCCAGGGCGTCGTCGAGGCTCTCGCCCGAGCCCAGCAGGGGGAGCGCGGGCTCCATGTGCTGCGAGACCGGATCGGTCAGCTGCGCTCGTCCCTCGAACACGGCGCTGATGAGAGCGCGCTCGTTGACGCTGCCTGCGACCTCGCCGATGACCACGGGCGGCTCGGCGCCGACGACCGGCATCTGGGAGACGTTGTACTCGCGCAGGATCTCGATCGCGTCGCGGATGGTCTCGGACGGGTGGGTGTGCACCAGTGCCGGCATGCCGCCGGTCTTGGAGTGCAGCAGGTCGCCGACCGTCATCTCGTGCGGCGTGCCGTCGAGGGGCTGGCGCAAGAAGCCGTAGGACGACATCCAGTCGTCGTTGAAGATCTTGGAGAGGTAGCCGCGTCCGCCGTCGGGCAGCAGCACCACCACGAGCGCGTCGGGGCCGGCCTCGGCGGCGACCCGGAGGGCGGCGACCGCGGCCATGCCGCACGACCCGCCGACGAGCAGGCCCTCCTCGCGAGCGAGGCGCCGGGTCATGTCGAACGAGTCGGCGTCGGACACGGCGATGATCTGATCGGGGATCGACGGGTCGTAGGCACTGGGCCAGAAGTCCTCGCCGACGCCCTCGACGAGGTACGGACGGCCCGTGCCACCGGAGTAGACGGAGCCTTCGGGGTCGGCGCCGATGACCTTGATGTCGGGGTTCTGCTCCTTGAGGTAGCGACCCACGCCGGTGATGGTGCCGCCGGTGCCGACGCCGGCCACGAAGTGCGTGACCTTGCCGTCGGTCGCTTCCCAGATCTCGGGGCCGGTGGTCTCGTAGTGGCTCTCGGGGCCGGCCGGGTTGGAGTACTGGTCGGGCTTCCATGCGCCCTCGGTCTCGCGCACCAGCCGGTCGGAGACGTTGTAGTAGCTGTCGGGGTGCTCGGGCGGCACCGCCGTCGGGCACACGACGACCTGCGCGCCGTAGGCCTTCATGGTGTTGACCTTGTCGCCGCTGACCTTGTCGGGGCACACGAAGATGCACTTGTAGCCGCGCTGCTGGGCGACGAGTGCGAGGCCGACGCCGGTGTTGCCGGACGTCGGCTCGACGATCGTCCCGCCGGGCTTGAGCGCGCCGGACGCCTCTGCGGCGTCGACCATCTTGACCGCGATGCGGTCCTTGGCGCTGCCGCCGGGGTTGAGGTACTCGATCTTGGCGGCGACGGTGGCTGATCCAGCGGTGGTCACCGAGTTCAACCTGACCAGCGGGGTGTTGCCGATCAGGTCGACGATGTGGTCTGCAATAGGCATGTCGCCATTCTTGCACTCACGGTCTGGTCAGCACGGGGGCCGCTTCGTCGACGTCGAGCACGGCTGGAGGGCCGGACGCGAGCAGCGTCTGGGCGATCGTCTGCCACGGACCGCCGTCGACCCGGAACCGCACGCGATACGTCACGTCGACACGTGCCTGGACGTCGTCGGCGGGCTCGACGTAGCGGTGCACGACGTCCATCGCGGGGTACGGACGGCCTGGGCGATCGGTCGTGGCGGTCGTGCCGTCGCCGTGGACCCACTCGTAGCTGACGGGCTCGGCGACCAGGTCGACGTCGAAGTCGAGCAGCCGCACGCTCCGTTCGAAGGGTTGCGGGTCGGCGTAGAAGATGGTCGGGACGTTGACCAACGTGTCGCCGCCCGGCTGCACCTTGACCTGCAGGCTCGGCAGGCCGATCTCACGCACCGCCCGCAGCACATCGCCTGGGGTCAGCTCGGGTTCGTCGGCGTCCGGATCGGCTTCGGGTTGGTCGGTGCGGCACCCGTAGATCCCGATCTCCGGATCGATCCGACACGGCACGACCGATTCGTAAGCGGGCTCGTCGGCACGGACGGGGGTGGTGTTGTTGGGGAGTGACCCTATGGGCTTCGAAGTCGGAGGCTCGGTGCGAATGCCGTCAAGGATCACTCGTGGACGGAACGGATCTGGAGTCGGGACGACGTCAGCAACAGCCGAGTAGGGGATTGTCGAGCAGAAAGTGATGACACAAAGCGCAATTGCAAGGCGTCTCATGGCGCGCCGCCTGTAGCCAACTGGGAGACCCTGCGTTCGGAGCCCGCCCCCGACACACCAAACGTTATTTCGATGCGATCTGTGGCGCTTCGTTGTTCGGGGGCGTTCTTGTCAGTCTTGTAGGTCGCACCACCGGATTCCACTTGCGTTGTTGCGAACGTTTCCGAACTTGTGCGCCGGAGGTTTAGCACGCCGATCTTCCAGTCTCCGCCTCGGTAGTAGCCGCCGGCTGCGTAGGTGTCCCGGTAGAGATCGATGTACTTCTGGCATCCCTCGCAGTCGGGTGCGGAGAGGCGGGACAGCTCCTTCACGTCGCCGGTGGCGGCGGCGTAGTTGAAGACGTCGACGTAGTGCTTGACGAAGGCGGCGGCGCCTTCGGGCGAGTCCTCCGAGGCCTGCGGTGGCATGGTCGGCAGTGCGACCGCCGGCGTGGTGGTGGCGG
>JBEVGQ010000207.1:0-8026 GCA_040511655.1 Aeromicrobium sp.
GTGCTCGAGATGGACATCCTCACGGGCTCCGGCGAGCTGGTCACCGCGACGCCCGACAACGAGCACGCCGAGCTGTTCGACGCCTTCCCCAACTCGTACGGCAGCCTCGGCTACGCCACGCGGCTCAAGATCAAGCTCGAGCGCGTCCCCCGCTACGTCTCGCTGCGCCACGTCCGCATGCACGGCGGGCAGCAGGCCGTCGAGGCGATCGCGTCGATCAGCGAGACCGGTCAGTGGCACGGTGAGCGGGTCGACGGGCTCGACGGCACCGCGTTCACGCCCGACGAGATCTACCTGACGCTCGCGACGTTCACCGACGACCTGCCGTCCGGCGGGCGAGACGCGGTGAGCGACTACACGGGCATGCAGGTCTACTACCGCTCGATCCAGCAGCGCGAGACCGACACCCTGACGATGAACGACTACATCTGGCGCTGGGACACCGACTGGTTCTGGTGCTCGGGAGCCTTCGGCGCGCAGACGCCGTGGATCCGCCGGCTGTGGCCGGCCCGCTACCGCCGCAGCGACGTCTTCCACAAGATCGTCGGGCTCGACGAGCGCTTCGGCATCATCAAGACGCTCGACCGTCTCAAGAAGATCCCGGGCCGCGAGCGCGTCATCCAGGACATCGAGGTGCCGCTCGACAAGGTGCCCGAGTTCCTCGAGTGGTTCGACGCCGAGGTCGGCATGCGTCCGGTGTGGCTGTGCCCGCTGCGCACCACGCGGGCGTGGCCGGTCTACCCCCTCGAGCCGGGCGCGATCTACGTCAACGCGGGCTTCTGGGGCACCGTCGAGGTGCCCGCCGACGCGCCGGCCGGCATGGTCAACCGGCGCATCGAGGACGCCGTGCACGCGATGGGCGGCCACAAGTCGCTCTACTCGGAAGCTTTCTACGACCAGGCGACGTTCGACCAGATGTACGGCGGAGAGGTGCTCGCCGCCGTTCGCCGCAGGTACGACCCCGACAGCAGGCTGAGCACCCTGTACGAGAAGGCAGTGAGGAACTCATGACCACCGATGCCGCAGTAAAGCTGTCGATCGCCGATGCGCTGGGCAAGCTGATGAAGGAGGGCCTGCCGTTCCGGTTCGAGGCCTTCGACGGCAGCTCGGCCGGACCGACCGACGCCCCGTTCACGCTGCGCCTGCTCAACGAGCGCGGCCTCGCGTACCTGATGACGGCCCCTGGCGACCTCGGCTTCGCGCGGGCCTACGTGGCGGGCGACCTCGAGCTCGAGGGCATCCACCCGGGCAATCCGTACGACGCGATGGTGCTCATCATGAGCCAGCTGCGCTTCAAGGTGCCCTCGGCCGCCGAGATGGTGCAGATCGTCCGCAGCCTCGGCTTCGGCAACCTCAAGCCCCCGCCGCCGCCCGCCGAGGAGCACCTGCCCAAGTGGCGCCGTGCGCTCGAGGGCTTGCGGCACAACAAGAAGCGCGACGCCGAGGCGATCCACCACCACTACGACGTCTCCAACCGCTTCTACGAGCTCGTCCTCGGCCCGTCGATGACGTACACCTGCGCGGTCTACCCGACGCTCGACTCGACGCTCGAGCAGGCGCAGCACGAGAAGTACGACCTCATCTGCCGCAAGCTCGACCTCAAGCCCGGCGACCGGCTGCTCGACATCGGGTGCGGCTGGGGCGGCATGGTCCGTCACGCGGCCAAGCACTACGGCGTGAAGGTGCTCGGCGTGACGCTGTCGCGCGAGCAGGCGACGTGGGCCCAGGACGAGATCAAGCGTCAAGGCCTCGACGACCTCGCCGAGGTGCGCTTCTCGGACTACCGCGACGTGCCGGAGGGCGAGTTCGACGCGATCAGCTCGATCGGCCTCACCGAGCACATCGGCGTCAAGCAGTACGGCGACTACTTCGGCTTCCTCCACGACAAGCTGCGCGTGGGCGGGCGCCTGCTCAACCACTGCATCACACGTCCGAACAACAAGACGACCACCACCGGCGCATTCATCGACCGTTACGTCTTCCCCGACGGCGAGCTCACGGGCGTCGGACGCATCCAGGTCGCGGCCCAGGACGTCGGCCTCGAGGTGCGGCACGTCGAGAACCTGCGCGAGCACTACGCCATGACGCTCAAGGGCTGGTGCGACAACCTCGTCGAGCACTGGGACGAGGCGCTGGGCGAGGTCACGCTCGGTCGCGCCAAGGTGTGGGGCATCTACATGGCCGGCTCCCGTCTGGCCTTCGAGCGCAACGAGATCGAGCTGCACCACGTCCTGGCGGTCAAGCCCGATCCGCACGGCGACGCGAGCTGGCCCCTGCGTCCGACCTGGGGCAGCTGACCCCCGGCTAGGCTCGGTGCGTGACCTTCGACCTCGACGTCCTGCGTGAGCAGGTCGGATACATCGACGTCGACCCGTACGCGGTGGCGGCCCACGCCCTGCGCTACGGCACTCCGGGGGCGCTCGACCTGCTGGCGCTGATGGCCACGGACGGGCGCGACGGCTTCGCGGCCGTCGAGGCGGCGGCCGATGCCTTCGCGACGACGGGTGCGCTGCCGTCCGGGCTCGACCCGCGAGCCGTCGGCGCGTTGGCGCAGGCACTGATCGGCAAGCACTACCGGCCGGGCGGGTCGTACGACGCCTCGGCCCGCATGCATCGCCTCGCCCATCAAATCGGCTCGCTCGACGACCAGCCCACGGGCTTCGCCAAGCTGCTGGTGCAGACGCAGCTCGCGGCCGGCGCACACGCCGAGCTCGACGCCCTGCTGGCCGCGACGCCGGGGCTCGTCGACGACCACCTGGCGTGGATCGTCCGCACCGATCGTCTGCGGCACGACCCCGAGGCCTGGAGCGCGTCGTTCGCCGAGATCTTCGCCGAGGGCCAGGCGCTCGTCCGGCTCGGAGCCGGCGACGGACGCCCGTTCGACCGGCTCGAGGCCCCCGGCGCGGCGAGTCTCTCCTCGGGGGTGCACGGGCCGCTCGTCAGCGTGGTGATGTCGGTGTACGGGGCCGACGAGAGCCTGCGCACCGCGGTGCGGTCGATCGTCCAGCAGACCTACGCGAACCTCGAGCTCCTGGTCGTCGACGACTGCTCGCCGGCCGAGCACACCGTCGCGATCGACGCCGTCGCCGCGCTCGACCCGCGCGTCAGGGTGCTGCGGATGACCGAGAACGGCGGCACCTACCGCGTCCGCAACCACGCCCTCACCCAGGCACGTGGTGAGCTGGTGACATTTCAAGACTCCGACGACTGGTCGCATCCCGAGCGCCTCGCCCGCCAGGTCGCCGCGCTGCAGGAGCGACCCGATGCCGTCGCGTCGCTCAGCTCGTGGGTGCGCATGACGCCCGACCTCGTGCTCAACCGCGTGGGCTACGCCGCGACCCGCGTCAACGCCTCGTCGATGATGTTCCGCCGCGAGCAGGTCGTCGCCCGTCTCGGCGGCTTCGACACCGTCCGCAAGGACGCCGACTCGGAGTTCCGCGACCGCCTGGCCTCGACCTTCGGCGAGGACGCCCTCGTGGTGCTGCCCGACGTGCTCGCCGTCGCGCAGCTCACGGCCGACTCGCTGTCGCGCGACGACTTCGCCTTCGGCTGGTGGGCCCCGACCCGCGAGGCCTACGGTGCCGCCTACGCCCACTGGCACGACCGCATCCGCCGGGGCGTCGCGTCGCCGGTGCTCGACCCGTCCGCGCCCCGGCCGTTCCCGGCACCGGCGACGTTCGTCGACCGCGTGCCCGAGCCCGTCACGTGCGACGTCGCCTACGTGTCCGACTGGCGCGTCGGCATCAACCGCTACGACGGGGCGCCGCGCCGCGTGCGGGCGCTGCTCGACGCGGGTCTCGACGTGCACGTGGGGCAGGCGGTCAACCTGCGGCACGCCTATCGCACCAGGCGCGAGACGGTGCCCGAGATCCGCGACCTCCGTGCCGACCGCGGCCTCGGCTGGCTGGTCTGGACCGAGCCGGTGCACGCGCGCGTGACGGTGGTCGACTCCGCCGAGCTGCTGATGTTCCCGCGCAGCGCCGACGACGTGAAGGTCACGACCGACCGGCTCGTGGTGGCTGCAGGCAGCTCGCCACGGGTGACCGCCCGCGGCTGGACGCTCTACGACCCGGCCACCGTCGAGCGCAACGGCCGCGAGCTGTTCGGCGTCGACGTCGAGTGGCTGCCAGCCCACGCCGGCGTCGCCGACGCGCTGCGTGCCGGCGGTGCGTCGACGACCGTCCTGCCGCCCCGCTCCATCGACGTCGCCGAGCACGGCCTGGCCCGGCCGTCGGTCGTGTCCCGCCCGCCCGTCGTCGGTGCGGCGCGGCTCGAGAAGATCGGCAAGAACCGCCTGCCCGGCGCCCAGCTGGTGCAGTACCTGCCGGTCGACGGCGCGTACGCGGTGCGGGTGCTCGACGACGACGAGGTCGTGCCCAAGCTGTTCCGCAAGAACCCCATGCCGCCCAGCTGGTCCGTCGCGACGGGCGTCCCGCTCGACGTGTTCGCCGCCGAGGTCGACGTGTTCGTCGGCTACGCGCCCGATGCTTGGGGCGACGGTGCGACGTGGCCGATGGCGAGCGCGTTGGCGGCAGGCGCGGTGCTGCTCGTCGACCCGCGCCACCGGCCCGTCCTCGGCGACGCGGCGGTCTACGCGATGCCCGACGAGGCCCGCGCGACGCTCGACGCGCTCACGGCCGACCCCGTCGCGTTCGCGGCCCAGCGCGAGCGCGGCGATGCGTTCGCGCGCTCCCGGCTCGACCCGGCAGCCTTCGCGGCGTACGTCAGGGGCCTCGCATGGCCGAGCTGACCAAGCCCGACCACGGCCGCACGATCCGCCTCGACATCGAGGGCATGCGGACGATCGCGGTCGGCTCGGTGCTGGCCGCGCACGCCGGCATCCCGTTCCTGGCCGGCGGCTTCATCGGCGTCGACGTGTTCTTCGTGCTGTCGGGCTTCTTGATCACGGGGCTGCTGGCGCGCGAGGTGTCGCGCTCGGGCCGTGTCAGCCTTGCGACGTTCTGGGCCCGTCGCATGAAGCGACTGCTGCCGGCCAGTGCGACGGTGCTGGTGTTCTCGGCCCTGGTCACGTACCTGTACCTGCCGATCACGCAGCGCAAGGACTTCGGCGGCGACATCGTCTCGGCGGCGCTGTACGTCGTCAACTGGCGGCTGGCGGCCCGTGGCGTCGACTACCAGGCGGAGGACATCGGCGAGTCGCCCGTGCAGCACTACTGGTCGCTGGCGGTCGAGGAGCAGTTCTACCTGGTCTGGCCCATCCTCATGCTGGTCGTCGCGGTGCTGGCCGCCCGGCGCTGGAAGCAGGTGTCGTTCGTCGTCCTCGGGCTCGTCACGACCGCGTCGTTCGTCTGGTCGGTCGCCCACACCGACAGCAGCCCCCAGACGGCGTACTTCATCTCGACGACGCGCATCTGGGAGCTCGGCATCGGCGCGCTGCTGGCCCTGTCGGCCGACCGGGTCGCCCGGTTGCCGGGCGTGTTGAGAGCCGGCGGTGGATGGGCCGGCATCGCGCTGATCGCGTACGGGGTGCTGGTCTTCGAGAAGTCCACCCCGGCCTTCCCGGGGGCCGTGGCCCTGGTGCCGACGATCGGTGCGGCGCTGATGATCGCCAGCGGTCTGCGCGAGACCCCCGGCTCGCCGCAGCGGCTGCTGAGCCTGCCTCCGATGGTGTGGATCGGTGGCCTGTCGTACTCGATCTACCTGTGGCACTGGCCGATCCTGGTGGCCGCGCAGGCGAAGTACCCCGACCTGCAGCTGCGGTGGATGGTGCTGCTGGCTGCCGCGTCGATCGTCCCGGCCTACCTGAGCTTCCGGCTCATCGAGAACCCGATCCGCTTCGGCCGGTTCTTCAAGCCCAACGGCCGCGCGATCGGCATGGGGCTGGCGCTGACGGCCATGGGTGTCGGCGTGGGCTACGGGCTGGGCTCGACGGCCGACGCGGGCGTCGGACAGGCGACGAGGTCGGCCAGCCCCGGCGCCGCAGCACTGCTCGACCCGGCCAACAAGGACGTCGACTGGGCCGCGATCCCGTCGGTGAAGAAGATGCGGCCGCTGGCGACCCGCGCCGTCGACGACCGTCCCGACTTCTACGACGACGGCTCCGGCTGCCAGCTCGACGACGGCGTGGCCGTGCCCAAGCTCTGCACGTACGGCGATCCTGCCTCGAGCCGCACGGTCGTGATCGTCGGCGACTCCAAGATGGCGCAGTGGCAGCCGACCTTCGCCGCGATGGCGAAGCGCGAGGACTGGAAGCTCGTCCAGATCACCAAGTCGGCCTGCACCTTCGCCGACGTGTCGTTCGACCGTCCCAACAAGATCGACTGCCGCAACTGGGGGCGCGCCGTGCTGCAGCAGGTGCTCGAGCTCAAGCCCGACCTGGTCATCGAGTCGCACCGCTTCATCGACGCCCTCCCACCGGGGCGCACGGACGACAAGGACGCCACCCAGGACGCGATGGTCGATGGGCTGTCCAGCTACTGGCGCACCATCACCGACGCCGGCATCCCGCTCGTGACGCTCCTCGACAACCCGTCGCCGCCGGTGAAGGCCGTGTACGAGTGCGTCGCGCAGCATCCCAAGGACCTGCCGCGCTGCGCGTTCCCGCTCGAGCCGGCCGTCGCCAAGTCGGCCGCCCCCGCGCAGCGCAAGGCGGCTGCCGAGGTGCCCGGCGTCGGCATCATGGACATGACGTCGACGATCTGCCCCGACGGCGACCGCTGCGCCGCCGTCATCGGCAACGTGCTGGTCTACCGTCAGCGCACGCACCTCACGAAGACCTTCGTGACGAGCGCCGAGCGGCAGGTGGCCGCGGCGCTCTACGAGGCGTCCGACGGCGCCTTCGGCACGAGGCTCGACACGCCCTGAGTCGCGACCAGCGTCTCGATGGCCTCGACCGTGCGCCGCGAGTTGTCGCGGTCGTGGAACGTGAACGCCGCCTGGGCGCGCTCGTCGTAGACCGCGTGGCGGCGCCGGTCACCGACGAGGTACGCCTCGATCGCGTCGATCGTCGACTCGACGTCGTGCGTCACCGGCCCGAAGCCGTCGCGCTCGTGGTCGAACCACGACGGCTCGGCGTGGCCGGCGGCGAACTCCTCGCGGTCGAAGTGCGTGTAGATCAGCGGCGTACCGAGGTAGGCCAGGTCGAAGTGCACCGACGAGTAGTCGGTGAGGAACAGGTCGCACCGGCGCATGACGTCCTGGATGTCGGACGCCGCGGCGTCGAGCACCGCGACCCGGTCGCCACCTCGCGCGCGATCGGCGTAGTGGGCCTGCAGGTTGTAGTGCGGCATGAGCTCGAAGCGATGGTCGTGCTGCGCGAGTAGTACCTGGAGCCGCGGGCTGGTGAGCAGGCCGTCGACGAAGCGCTGGTAGGTCGAGCCCTCGAACGGCACCTCGCCGCTCGCGCCCTGGGTGAGCAGCTCGGACGAGTAGAGCTCGGGCGCGAGGTAGCGCCGCCACGTCGGCATGAACAGGATCGTGCGGCTCGGCGGCGTCGGCACGAGGGCGTCGAAGCGGGGCAGGCCTGTCTCGACGACCTGGCGGTCGTAGCCGGACGTGTGCCTGATCGCAGCGGTCTCGCGGCTGCTCGCGGTCAGGTAGAGGTCGTACCCGCCGGTGCGGCGTCGCACGTCGGTGGTCTTGTCGTTGATGCCGTGCTTGAGGTAGACGCGGTAGGCGCCGGTGCGCCACCCCAGCTGACGCATGTAGTGCTGCTTGGGCCACTGCGACGGCACCATGTGCTTGATCGAGTAGGCATTGGCCAGCACCGTCGCGTGCACCATCAGCAGCCGGTGGCGCAACGACGAGTGGCGCACGACGCGTCCGAGCCGGCTCAGCTCGTCGAACCGGTCGCTCGAGCGGTCGAGCACGTAGTAGGCGCGGACGTCCGATCGCTCGCGTCGCAGGTAGGTGAACAGGTGGTAGCCGTTGTCGCGGGCGGTGTCGGCGCGCTCGCCGACCAGCCAGATCTCGCGCCCGACGAACAGCGGCCACGTCGCGACGCGCAGCGGCTGCACGAAGGCGAACGGGCGGCGGCGCAGCACGTCCTTGACGGTGCGGACCGCCA
>JBEVGQ010000208.1:0-6144 GCA_040511655.1 Aeromicrobium sp.
TGCCGTTCGTCGCGGTCATGCCGGCCACGACGAGCCGCGAGAAGATCGCTCTGATCGAGTTCTACGGCGGTCGCTGCCACCTCGTCGACGACCCTGGCACGGTCTACGACGTCGCGCGCCGGCTCGCCGACGAGACCGGCGGCCACTACATGGACCAGTTCACGTACGCCGAGCGCGCGACCGACTGGCGAGGCAACAACAACATCGCGGAGTCGATCTTCGAGCAGATGTCGGCCGAGCCACGTCCGTGCCCCACGTGGATCGTGGTCAGCGCCGGCACCGGCGGCACGTCGGCGACGATCGGACGCTTCGTGCGCTACCGCCGCTTCGACACCCGCATCGCGGTGGCCGACCCCGAGAACTCGGCCTTCTACGGGGGCTGGGAGGCCGATCGCTCTGACGTCACGACCGGCAGCCCGTCGCGCATCGAGGGCATCGGCCGCATGAGGGTCGAGCCGTCGTTCGTGGGAGGGGTCATCGACGACATGGTCAAGGTTCCCGACGCCGCGTCGATCGCGACGATGCGGTGGGTCTCGGCCATCCTCGGACGTCCGGTGGGCGGCTCGACCGGCACCAACGTCTGGGCGTCGCTGACGTTGATCGGCGACATGCGCGTGGCCGGTGAGCAGGGCAGCGTCGTCACGCTGCTGTGCGACGGCGGCGAGCGCTACCAGCACACCTACTACGACGACGCGTGGCTGGCCGAGAAGGGCATCGACATCGGGCCGTACGCCGAGGCGCTCACGGAGTTCTCGGCCACGGGCACGCTCCCGGAGGTGGCCATATGACGTCTTTCGTCTCGCACACGTCGATCGACTGCGGCAATGCGTACGAGCTGTCGAAGTGGTGGAAGCAGCTGCTTGGCTACGTTGACGACCCCGAGGACCCCAACGACGCTGGGGACGAGGAGTGCTCGATCGTCGACCCGGCGACCGGTCACACCCTGCTGTTCATCGAGGTGCCGGAGGTCAAGTCGGTCAAGAACCGGATCCACCTCGACCTGCGGCCGCGGGAGGGCACGCGCGACGAGGAGATCGCCCGCGTGCTGGCGCTAGGCGCCGTGCAGGTCGACGACCTGCGCGGGAAGTACGGCGCCGGCACTGGATGGGCGGTGCTCGCCGACCCCGAGGGCAACGAGTTCTGCATCCTGCGGTCCGAGGGCGAGCTCGGCAACACGCCCTAGGTCACCGGCACGATCGTGACCGAGGAGATGCGTCCTTCGTCGATCAGCACGTGCGCCATCGTCCCGCGGGGCTGGCGCCGCTTGTCGGTCGGCGACCCGGGATTGAGCAGCCGCTGCCCGTCCTCTTCGGTGTCCCACGGGATGTGTGAGTGGCCGAACACCACCAGCTCGGCGTCGGGGAACAGCCTCCGCATGCGGGCGGCGCGCCCCTGCTTCTGCCCGCTGTCGTGGATCATCGCGACGCGCAGGCCGTCGAGCACGATCTCGAGCGACGGCGGAGCGCCCCACGCCTCGACCTCGGGGCCGTCGTTGTTGCCGGCCACGACGTGCACGGACGCGTAGGCGGCGAGCTCGTCGAGCACGGACGGCAGGCAGACGTCGCCGGCGTGCAGGATGACGTCGACGCCGTCGAGCTGCTCGGCCACGGCGGGTGGCATGGACTTCCAGAACCGCGGTGCGTGGGTGTCGGAGACGACGGCGACCCGCAGCACGTCAGGCGCCGATCGCCAGGCCGATCGCGAGCCCCGCGGCGTACACGAGCTCGGCCAGACCGGTGTCGCGCAGGACGGGGATCAGGGCCATGCCCTTGGCGCCCGAGGCCACGACGGACGCGCCTCGCCCCAGCAGCGGCAGGCAGAGCAGGCCCAGGAGGGCCCACGGGGTCGAGAAGGCCGCCCACACCAGCATCGCGATGGCGATGAAGCCGAGGAGTCCGTAGAGCCGGCGGGTGCCTGCGTCGCCGAGGACGACGGCGAGGGTCTTCTTGCCGGTGACCGAGTCGGTGGGGATGTCGCGCAGGTTGTTGGCGACGAGGATGCCGCAGGCGAGCGCCCCGACACCGACGGCGGCCGCGACGGAGACGTCCGTGACGTCCTCGATCTGCACGTAGGCCGTGCCGAGCACCGCGACGAGGCCGAAGAAGACGAACACGCTGACCTCGCCGAGCGCCCGGTAGCCGTACGGCGACGGCCCGCCGGTGTAGGTCCAGGCAGCACCCAGGGCGGCGACGCCGACCAGCAGCAGCCACCACGTGGTCGTCGCGGCGAGCGCCAGGCCGAGGACGGCGCCGAGGCCGAGGAAGCCGAGCGCGGCGAGCTTGACCGACCGGGCCGGCACGAGACCGGAGCCGACGAGGCGGAGGGGCCCGACGCGGTCGTCGTCGGTGCCCTTGATGCCGTCGGAGTAGTCGTTGGCGTAGTTGACGCCGACCTGCAGGGCCAGCGAGACGCCGAGCGCCAGCAGCGCCTTCCACCACACGACCGAGTCGGCGTAGGCCGCGGCCCCCGTCCCAGCCAGCACCGGGGCGACCGCGGCAGGGAGGGTCCGCGGCCGCGCTCCGGCGATCCAGAGCTGGGCGGGGGAGAGCGAGGTCGTCATGGGTCGCCAGTCTGCCACCTGCCGGGGTGTCAAGTTGAGGTTGACGACAGTTGAACGTCAAGCTAGCGTTGACGACATGAGCATCGACGACGCGGAGTTCTCGGACCTGATCGCGCGAGCCATCGCTCGGCTCGATCCCTCGCTCGAGCGCCGGCTCGACACCGAGCCCGCCGCGCACCTCGACCTCGTCAAGCTGACCCGACGTGCCCACGACGAGACCAATCAGCTCCTGCGCTCCGCCGTGACGTCGGCCCGCGCCGCCGGATCGAGTTGGGAGGCGATCGGCTCGGCGCTGGGCATGACGCGTCAGGCGGCGCAGCAGCGGTTCGGCCACAAGGCGTCCGCGGCGACCGGCACCGACGATCACCGCCAGCTCGTCGGCCTGACGGCGTTCAACGAGATGGAGCAGCTCGAGCTGTGGGGGCGTCACGGCTGGCACTCGATCGGCTTCGGGCCCCTGTTCCACGACGTCGAGCGCTCCGAGACGCAGTGGGAGCACAAGCGCGCCGTGGTGGGCAGCCGGCGAGCGCGAGATCTCGAGGCGGACGGCTGGGACCGGATCGGCTCGACCTGGTTCCCGTGGGTCTACTTCAAGCGACCGCTCCCGCTGCCGGCCCTGCCCGGCGAGCCCACGTGACCGCCTCGCTGCGACCCGTCGCGGGGCCGGCCCGCGAGGTGCACGCGCTGGTGCGCGACTGGGTGACGTCCGGGGGTGAACCCCTCGTCGTCCGGACGTCCGGCAGCACGGGAGAGCCCAAGGACGTGGTCCTGTCGCACGCCGCGGTGACCGCCTCGGCCCGGGCGTCCCTCGACCGGTTGGGCGGGCCGGGCGGATGGCTGCTGGCCATGCCGGTCACGGGTGTGGGAGGTCTGCAGGTGCTGGTGCGCTCGGAGCTGGCCGGGGTCGAGCCCGTGCTGGCCGACGAGCACGACGACCTGGCGTCGGCCGTGGCCGCCATCGGTGGCGACCGGCGGTATGCGTCACTGGTGCCCACGCAGGTGCACCGGATCGTCGAGTCCGGCGACGTCGACGTGCTGCGCGCGCTCGACGCGCTGCTGATCGGCGGGGCTGCCGTGTCGCCCGACCTGCTGGCCGCGCTCGACGGCGTGCGAGTGGTGCGCACCTACGGGATGAGCGAGACCAGCGGCGGCTGCGTCTACGACGGGGTGCCGCTCGATGGCGTGCGCCTGCGGGTCGACGAGGCGGGGCAGGTGCACGTCGCAGGCCCGGTGCTGTTCGACGGGTACGCGGATGCCGAGGCGACCAGGCAGGTGCTGCGCGACGGCTGGTTCGCGACGGCCGACCTCGGCACGATCGACGCATCCGGACGTCTGCAGGTCACGGGCCGATCCGACGACGTCGTGATCAGCGGCGGCGTCAACATCTCGCTGCCTGCGGTGACGGCGGCGCTGCGCGGCCTCGACGGCGTCGGCGACGCGATCGCGCTGGGAGTGCCCGATGCGGAGTGGGGGTCACGGGTCGTGGCCTTCGTCGTGCCGGCCGACGCGGTGTGCCTCGACGGCCTGCGGCTCGAGACGGTGCGCGACGGCGTCGAGGCGTACGGTCTCGCACGGACCTGGGCCCCTCGCGAGGTCAGGCTCGTCGACGAGCTGCCCCTGCTGCCCGGCGGCAAGATCGACCGCCAGGCCCTGCGGTCGCGGTGACGCCGCCCGGCGGTGGGCGGTGACCTAGCCACCTATCGCAGCGCGCTCGCTGCCTGGGCGGTGAGCCAGCCACGCATCGGCTGGCTCGACAGGTGGCTAGCGCACCGCCCCCGCGGGCGGGGAGGCCTCGAAAGGTGGGTCAGCCACCGCCCGGGGGTGGGGTCAGGATGCCGCCGCGATGGCGTCGGCGATGGGCGTGGGGCCGCTGACGACCTCCCACTGCTGGTGGTGGGTCGCCGGGTCCTCGAGGACCGCCGCGATGACGGCGGCGACGTCGGCACGCGGGACCTGGCCGCGGTCGACCTTCTCGGCCAGCGTCACCGAGCCGGTGCCCGGGTCGTCGGTGAGGCCGCCCGGACGGATGATCGTCCAGTCGAGGTCGCTGGCGCGCAGGACGACGTCGGCCTCGCGCTTGGCCTCGACGTAGGCCTTCCACGAGTCCTCGACGTCGTCGCCGAGCGGCTCGTCGACGCTGATCGCCGAGATCTGCACGAAGCGACGGACGCCAGCCGCGGTGGCGCCGGCGATCGACTTGAGCGAGCCGCCGAGGTCGACGGTCCTCTTGCGCTCGACGTTGCCGTCGCCACCGCCTCCGGCGGCGAACACGACGGCTCCGGCACCCGTGAAGGCCTGCGCGAAGTCGTCGTCGTCGGACTTCTCGATGTCGAGCAGGACGACCTCGGCTCCGAGCTCTTGCAGCTCGGCGGTGTGGTCGGGGTTGCGGACGAGCGCGACGGGCTGGTGGCCGCCGTCGACGAGGACGGGGATGAGGAGGCGAGCGATCTTGCCGTGGCCTCCGACGATGGCGATACGAGTCATACCTCGACCGTACGCACCGGAGGGTAAGTTGCCAGTCGTGCAGCCGCGTACCTTCTCGATCCCGATGCCGACGACGTTCCGCGGCATCACGCGACGCGAGGGGATGCTGATCGAGGGCCCGGCCGGCTGGGCCGAGTTCAGCCCCTTCCTCGACTACGACGCTCGCGAGAGCGCGCCGTGGCTGGCCGCGGCGATCGCGTCGGCCGAGCGCGAGTGGCCCGCTCCCTTGCGCGACCGGGTGCCCGTCAACTGCACGGTGCCCGCGGTGGGCGCTGAGCAGGCGGCCGCGATCGTCCGCCGCAGCGGCTGTGGCACGGCCAAGGTCAAGGTCGCCGAGAAGGGGCAGACGTTGGCCGACGACATCGAGCGCGTCGAGGCGGTGCGCGACGCCATCGGCCCGCGCGGACGGGTGCGGGTCGACGCCAACGGGGCGTGGACCGTCGACCAGGCGGTCAGTGCGATCGCCGCCCTCAACCTCGCCGCGCACGGGCTCGAGTACGTCGAGCAGCCGTGCGCCTCGGTCGAGCAGCTCGCCGCCGTGCGCCGCCGCGTCGGCGTGCCCATCGCCGCCGACGAGTCGATCCGCCGCGCCGACGACCCGTTCCGCGTCGTCGAGCTCGAGGCCGCCGACATCGCCGTCCTCAAGGTCGCCCCCCTGGGTGGCGTGCACGCGTGCCTGCGCATCGCCGAGCAGATCGGCCTGCCGGTCGTCGTCTCCAGCGCCGTCGACACGTCGGTCGGCCTCGCAGCCGGCCTGGCCCTCGCGGCGGCCCTGCCCGAGCTGCCGTACGCCTGCGGGCTGGCCACGACCTCGCTGCTCCACGGGGACGTCGTCGCGTCGCCGCTCGTGCCGGTCGACGGGCACCTGCCGGTCGGCCGGCAGTCGCTCGACCTCGCCGCCTACGACCGCGTGGCGGCCGACGGCGAGACGGACGCGCGCTGGCAGGCTCGTCTCTCGGCCGTCCGCGCGGTGCTGTCGTGAGTGCCACCGGCGACGCCCGGCTCCTGATCCACCGCCTGATCACGTTCGGGGTGCGCGACGCCGTGCTCTCGCCCGGTTCGCGGTCGGGCCCCCTCGCGACAGGGCTGCTCGCGGCCGA
>JBEVGQ010000209.1:0-7264 GCA_040511655.1 Aeromicrobium sp.
GACCTCGTGGTCGTCGCTCCGGCCACGGCCAACCTGCTCGCCAAGGCCGCCCACGGACTGGCCGACGACCTGCTGACCACCACGTTGCTGACCGCGACGTGCCCCGTGATGTTCGTCCCCGCGATGCACACCGAGATGTGGGAGAACGCCGCCACGCAGGCCAACGTCGCCACCTTGCGTGAGCGCGGCCACGTCGTCGTCGAGCCGGCCGTGGGGCGTCTGACGGGCGCCGACACCGGCAAGGGGCGCCTGCCCGATCCGGCGGCGATCTTCGCGGCCGCACGCGACCTGCTCGCCGGGCGCCCCCGCGACCTGAACGGGCGCCACGTCGTGGTCTCCGCCGGCGGCACCCGAGAGTTCCTCGACCCGGTGCGCTTCCTCGGCAACCGCTCGTCCGGACGGCAGGGCTTCGCCCTCGCCGAGGCCGCGGTGTCCCGCGGCGCACGGGTCACGGTCGTGGCCGCGAACGTCGAGCTGCCGGTCCCGGCAGGCGTCGACGTCGTCCCGGTCGTCAGCACCGAAGAGCTCCGCCAGCAGATGCATGCGGCCAGCGCCGGGGCCGACGCCGTCGTCATGGCTGCGGCACCGGCCGACTTCCGGCCTGCCGAGCACGTCGACGCCAAGATCAAGAAGACCGACGACGGCACGACGCCCGAGATCCGGCTGGTCGAGAACCCCGACATCCTGGTCGAGCTGGTGACGGCTCGCGGCAACGCCGGGGGCCGTCCGGTGATCGTCGGCTTCGCCGCCGAGACCGGCGACGCCAACGCCACGGTGCTCGAGCACGCCCGGGCCAAGCTGGCCCGCAAGGGCTGCGACCTGCTCGTGGTCAACGACGTCAGCGACGGCAAGGTGTTCGGCCTCGACTCCACAGAGGCGGTGCTGCTCGGTGCCGACGGTACGGTCGTCGAGGTGCCGCCGTCGAGCAAGAGCGTCCTGGCCCACAGCATCTGGGACGCCGTCGTCCAGCGCCTGGACTGAGTTGGGCAATAAGAGCACCGCATCGTTAGACTTTCGAATCGTCGTCAACCCAGGAGAAAATGTGAGCCGCTTCTTCACGTCCGAGTCCGTGACCGAGGGTCACCCGGACAAGATCGCCGACCAGATCAGCGACAGCGTCCTCGACGCCCTGCTCGCGCAGGACCCCAAGAGCCGCGTGGCGTGCGAGACGTTCATCACCACAGGCCTGATCGTCGTCGGCGGCGAGGTCACCACCGAGGCGTACGCCGACATCGCGAAGATCGCCCGTGACCGGGTGCTCGAGATCGGCTACGACTCGTCGGTCAAGGGCTTCGACGGCGGCTCCTGCGGCGTCCAGATCACCCTCGATGCGCAGTCGCCCGACATCGCCCAGGGCGTCGACACGGCGTTCGAGGGACGCTCGGAGGGCTCGGCCGACCCGCTCGACCTCCAGGGTGCCGGCGACCAGGGCCTGATGTTCGGATTCGCGGTCGACGAGACCCCCGAGCTCATGCCGCTGCCGATCACGATCGCGCATCGCCTGGCCGAGCAGCTCACGGCCGTCCGCAAGGACGGAACGCTCGGCTACCTGCGTCCCGACGGCAAGACCCAGGTCACGGTCGAGTACGACGACAACGACAAGCCCGTGCGCGTCGACACCGTCGTGCTGTCGACGCAGCACGAAGAGGGCATCGACCTCGAGAACCAGCTGACCGCCGACATCAAGAAGCACGTCGTCGACGTCGTCCTCGCGAACTTCGACGTCGACACCTCCGACTACCGGCTGCTGGTCAACCCGACCGGCAAGTTCGTCATCGGCGGCCCCATGGGCGACGTGGGCCTGACGGGCCGCAAGATCATCGTCGACACCTACGGCGGCTACGCGCGCCACGGCGGCGGTGCCTTCTCGGGCAAGGACCCGAGCAAGGTCGACCGCTCGGCCGCCTACGCGATGCGGTGGGTCGCCAAGAACATCGTCGCGGCCGGTCTGGCCAGCAAGGTCGAGGTGCAGGTCGCCTACGCGATCGGCAAGGCGCACCCCGTGGGCTTCTACGTCGAGGCGTTCGGCACCGAGACGGTCCCGGTCGACAAGATCCGCGCCGCGGTGCTCGAGGTCTTCGACCTGCGGCCGGCCGCGATCATCCGCGACCTCGACCTGCTCAAGCCGATCTATGCGCAGACCGCCGCATACGGCCACTTCGGTCGTGAGCTGCCGGGCGTCGTGTGGGAGACCACCGACCGCGCCGAGGCGCTCAAGGCCGCTGCCGGCGCCTGATCGCACGACTCCGCGACGCCCCTGCCCGTCCGGGTGGGGGCGTCGTCGTGTCGGCGGCGGCTGGTAGAACAGCAGCGTGACGACGGGGGAGACGGGTAGGGGTGGCGACGCGGCCGAGCAGCTGTCGCTCGTGCCCGCTCCGGTGGTCGAACCCGTCGCCGACCCGCGGCCGACCGCTGTCGTGCGCCCCGTGGCGAAGGTCGTCGTCGACTCGGGGCTCGCCCACCTCGACCGCCCGTTCGACTACGCCGTGCCCGCCGATCTCGACCTCCAGGCGGTGCCGGGCTGCCGGGTCAAGGTGCGCTTCGCGGGACGACTCGTCGACGGCTACGTCGTCGAGCGCGTCGACCGTACCGAGCACCTCGGCCGGCTCGCCCCCCTCGCGAAGGTCGTCTCGCCCGAGGTCGTGCTGACGCCCGAGGTGCTCGACCTCGCCCGTGTCGTCGCCGACCGCTACGCCGGAGTGCTCGGCGACGTCCTGAGGCTCGCGATCCCGCCGCGTCACGCCAGGGCCGAGAAGGCGCCCCGTCCACGACGCGACGACGCGGTCTCGGTCGCGAGCCTCGACGGTTGGCAGACGTACGTCCACGGGCTCGGCTTCGTGACCTCGCTGCAGGCCGGCGAGCGCCCGCGGGCCTGGTGGACCGCGGTGCCCGGGGCCGACCCGGCCCGGTTGGTCGCCGAGGCGGTGCTCGCGACGCTGGCGTCCGGCCGGGGGGCCGTGGTGTGCGTCCCCGATGTGCGCGACGTCGCACGGTGGGACGCCGTGTTCACCGAGGTGCTGGGTGCCGACCGGCACGTCGCGCTCACGGCGGCGCAGCCCGCCGAGCGCCGCTACCGCTCGTTCCTGGCGGCGGCGCGCGGAGACGTCCGGGTCGTGCTCGGCACCCGTGCCGCGGCCTTCGCACCCGTCGCCGACCTGGGCCTGGTCGTGATGTGGGACGACGGCGACGACCTGTTCGCCGAGCCGCGAGCCCCCTACCCGCACGCCCGTGACGTGCTGCTGCTGCGCGCCGCCCGCCAGGGGACGGCGGTGCTGATGGGCGGCTACGCCCGCACGGCCGAGGGGCAGTCGCTGGTCGAGAGCGGCTGGTGCACCGAGCTGGCCGCCGAGCAGCGCGTGCGTCGCCGGGCGTGGCCGCAGCTCGAGGTCACCGACGGGTCGACCGCGGGTGCCGCACCCGTCCGGCTGCCGCAGCAGGCGTTCCGGGCCATCCGGGCGGCGGAGGGATCGGTGCTGATCCAGGTGCCACGCCGCGGCTACCGCGACGTCCTCGCGTGCCAGACGTGTCGCGAGCCGGCACGCTGCGTCGAGTGCCAGGGACCGCTCGGACAGCCGTCGGCGTCCGCGCCGATCGCGTGCCGTTGGTGCGGACGCGAGGTGTCGCCGTGGGAGTGCCCGCACTGCCACGGGACGACGCTGCGGTCGCCGGTCGTCGGGGCCCTGCGCACGGCCGAGGAGTTCGCCCGTGCCTTTCCCGACCGCGAGGTCGTCACGTCGGGCGGCTCGTCGGTGCTCGACGACCTGCCGGCCGGACGCCGCATCGTCCTGTCGACGCCCGGCGCCGAGCCGCACGTCGCGGGGGGATACGACGCCGTGATCCTGCTCGACACGTGGTTGATGCTCGGGCGCGAGGACGTCCGGGTCGACGAGGAGTCGCACCGGCGGTGGTTCAACGCCCTGGCCCTCGCCCGCCCGGGTGGCCGCGCCGTCGCGATCGGAGATGCCCAGACACTGCAGGCGCTCGTCCGGGCCGATCCGGCAGGGTTCGCTGCTCGCGAGCTCGCGAGCCGCACCGAGACGCATCTGCCGCCCGCTGCGCGTCTCGTGACGGTCGACGGCCCCGACGACGTCCTGGCCGAGCTGGCCGTGCGCACCTGGACGCCGCACACCGAGGTGCTGGGACCCGTGCCGGTCGACCAGAGGTCCGCCGACGCCGGCATGCGGCTGATCCTGCGCACGCCGCGCCGCGAGGGAGCCGAGCTCGCCAGCCTCCTGGCGGCGGTCGCGGCGGAGCGCAGCGCCGCCAAGCTGCCGGGCCTGCGCATCCAGGTCGACCCGCCCACCTTCTAGCCCCTGCGACCCGCGCGGTGCGCTGGCGTCCAGTACGTCGCTCTCGGTGGACGCTGGCGCACCGCCTCGAGCAGGGTGGACGCTGGCGCACCGCTCACGGGCGGCGGCCTAGACTCGCGGGGTGAGAATCGTCTTCGCAGGAACCCCCGAGACGGCGCTCCCGTCCCTCGAGGCGCTCGTGGCCAGCCGTCACGACGTCGTGGCCGTCGTGACCAGACCCGACGCACCGGCCGGCCGGGGGCGCACCCTGACGCCGTCGCCGGTCGCGCTGGCCGCCGAGGCGCATGGCATCGAGGTGCTCAAGCCGGCCAAGCCGTCCGATCCCGAGTTCATGGCCCGGTTGCGCGAGCTGGCGCCCGACTGCGTGCCGATCGTCGCGTACGGCGCACTGATCCGCCGAGAGGCGCTCGACATCCCACCGTTCGGGTGGATCAACCTGCACTTCTCGGTGCTGCCGTCCTGGCGAGGCGCCGCGCCGGTGCAGCGGGCCATCATGGCCGGCGACGAGGTCACCGGCGCGACGGTCTTCAGCCTCGTCGAGGAGCTCGACGCCGGGCCCGTGCTCGGCACCATCACCGAGCTGATCCGCCACGACGACACGACCGCCGATCTGCTCGCGCGGCTCGCCGACTGGGGCAGCAAGCTGCTGGTCGACGTCGTCGACCACATCGAGGACGGCGACATCGCCGCGGTGCCGCAGCCCGACGAGAACATCTCGTTTGCCCCGAAGCTCTCGACCGACGAGGCCCGCATCGACTGGAGCCGGCCGGCGTTCGCGATCGACCGGCACATCCGAGGCTGCACCCCCGCTCCGGGGGCGTGGACGACGCTGGACGGCGAGCGCGTCAAGATCGGCCCCGCGACGATCGCCGCCGAGAGCACCCTCGAGCCCGGCCGCATCGACGCCGGCAAGCGCGAGGTGCGCGTCGGCACGTCCACGACTGATCTGGTGCTCGGCGAGGTGCAGGCGGTGGGCAAGAAGCGCATGGCCGCTGCCGACTGGGGCCGCGGCACGTCCCTCGACGGAGAGGCGGCCTTCGCATGACCGATCCGGTGCGATCCGTCGCCTTCCACGCCCTGCGCGCGGTCAGCCACGACGACGCCTATGTCAACCTCGTCCTGCCCGCGATGCTCGACGAGCACCACATCGAGGGCCGCGACGCCGCGTTCGCCACCGAGCTCGTGCACGGCACGCTGCGCCGCCGCGGCACCTACGACGCGATCATCGACCACGTCGCCAGCAAGGGCATCGGCTCGATCGACGCCCCCGTGCTCGACGCACTGCGACTCGGTGCGCACCAGCTGCTGAGCATGCGGGTGCCGGCGCATGCCGCCGTGTCCACCACCGTCGACGTCGTGCGGCGCGAGATCGGGCACAAGCCCGTCCACTTCGCCAACGCGCTGCTGCGCAAGATCGGCCAGAAGGATCTCGACGGCTGGCTCACCATCGTCACCGAAGGCCTCGAGGGCCACGCCGCGCGAGCCGTCCGCACGTCGCACCCGCTGTGGATCGTCGAGGCCCTGCACGAGGCGCTCGGCGGCCATGGTGCGCAGATCGACAAGCTGCTCGCGGCCGACAACGTCCCGCCCCGCGTGACGCTCGTGGCACGCCCGGGGCTCGCCGCGCCCGAGAGCCTGCCCGGCACGCCCGGCAAGCTGTCGCCGTACGCCCGCATCCTCGACGAGGGCGGTGACCCGGGTGAGATCGCCGAGGTGCGCGACGGACGCGCCGGGGTGCAGGACGAGGGCTCGCAGCTCGTCGCTCTCGCGCTCGCCGACGCGGCCGTCGACGGCTCGGACGCGCGCTGGCTCGACCTGTGCGCCGGACCCGGTGGCAAGGCCGCGCTGCTCGGTGCGCTCGCCGCGCAGCACGGTGCCCGCCTGACGGCCAACGAGGTGCAGGAGCACCGCGCCGAGCTGGTGCGTCACGGCGTCCGCCGCCTGAGCAACGTCGAGGTCACGGTGCACGACGGCCGCGAGGGACCGTGGGACGCCGGATCGTTCGATCGCGTGCTGGTCGACGCGCCCTGCACGGGGCTCGGCGCGTTGCGCCGGCGTCCGGAGTCGCGGTGGCGCCGCACGCCCGCCGACCTCGACGGTCTCGTCCCGCTGCAGCAGGCGCTGCTGACGCGTGCGCTCGAGCTGGTGCGCCCCGGAGGAGTCGTGGCCTACGCGACGTGCTCACCCCACGTGCGCGAGACCACCGGCGTGGTCAGCGCCGTGACGGGGGGCCGCGACGACGTCGAGGTCGTCTCGACCCATCAGTGGTGGCCTCACATCGACGGCACCGACGCCATGTTCTGCGCCCTGCTGCGGCGTCGATAGGCTCCCAGCCATGGGCATCCAGATCACGCCGAGCCTGCTGGCCAGCGACTTCGCCAACCTCGAGGCCGAGGCGGCCCGAATCAGCGGTGCCGACTGGCTCCACATGGACGTCATGGACAACCACTTCGTCCCCAACCTGACGCTCGGGGCTCCCGTGATCGAGGCCCTCGCGAAGGTCGCGAGCCAGCCGATCGACGCCCACCTGATGATCGAGGACCCCGACCGCTGGGCGCCCGCCTACGTCGAGGCCGGAGCGAGTAGCGTGACGTTCCACGTCGAGGCCGCCGCGGCGCCGGTCAGGCTGGCCCGCGAGATCAGGGCGAAGGGCGCCCGTGCGTCGATGGCGCTCAAGCCCGCGACCCCGATCGAGCCCTACGCCGACCTGCTGCCCGAGCTCGACATGGTGCTGATCATGACGGTCGAGCCCGGCTTCGGCGGGCAGAAGTTCCTCGACCTGTGCCTGCCGAAGATCCGCCGCACCCGCGAGCTGATCGAGAAGCACGGCGGCGACATCTGGCTGCAGGTCGACGGGGGCGTGTCGGTCGAGACCATCGAGCGCTGCGCCGACGCCGGGGCCGACGTGTTCGTCGCCGGGTCGGCCGTCTTCGGCGCCGACGACCCCGACGACA
>JBEVGQ010000210.1:0-3106 GCA_040511655.1 Aeromicrobium sp.
ACCTCGAGAGCAGCGGCGAGGTCTACTTCGAGTACCCCCCGCACCCGTTGACGATCGCGTACGCGGTGCGCGAGCTCGACAACGCGACGCGGTTGGGTGCGCAGACGACGTTCTTCCGGCTCGGCGAGGACCCGGGCCTCGCCCGCTTCATCCAGTCGATGGCCCAGCGCGCCGGCGGCACGGTCGTGGCACCCGAGCTGGACGACCTCGGCGCGGCCGTCGTCGGCTCGTACCTGGGGTCGCGCAGGCCCGGCGGCGGTGGTGGCGGCCTCGGCGACATGTTCCGCGGCGGTCGCGGCTTCTGGGCCGGCTGACCAGGCGCCGGTCGATCAGACCTCGCCGGCGATCAGGAAGCTGTCGCCGGACTTCTCGAGCTGCAGGGTGACGGCGTCGGAGCGGGAGTCGCCGTCGAGCTCGTAGGAGTAGGTGTACGACACCCGCAGCGACGCGGGGTCGGCCGAGACCTGCTTGACGTCGAGGTTCGAGACGCGGCTCCAGAAACCCTTGTAGCCCTTGATGCCCTTGCTCTTCTTCTGGAACTCGGGCGTCAGCATCGCGAAGCCCGCATCGGGGTCGTTGGGCGCGGTCGTGAGGTAGTCGGCGACGAATCCCTTGAGCGCCATGGTCGTCGCGTCCTCGGCGGGGGCGTCGGTGGTGGCTTCCGAGCCGGGGGAGGACGGCGTCGAGCTCGGCGAGTCGGCGACGGGCCGGTCGTCGTCACCACCGCCAAGCCGCAGCCCGAGGACGATGGCGATCACCGCGGCGATCGCACCGACGGCGACCCAGATCATCCGCGAACCGCGGGGTGACGTGCCGACGTGCGGCGTGGGCTCGGGCGCGGCCTCGGCGACCGGGGGAGCCAGCGGCCTGAACGCCGTGGTGGCGCTCGGGGGAGCGGCCACGGTCGGGGCCTCGGGCACCGGCTGGGTGTCGCTGAAGGCTGCGAATCCTTGCGTCGACTCCAGGTCGAGCGGCGCCACTGCTCCTCGCGGGAGCGCGGCGGCGGCCTGCTCGACGGCGGCCATCGAGGGCCTCGCGTCGGGGTCGTGCTGCATCATCGACGTGACGAGAGCGGCCATCGGGTCGTCGTCCAGGCGGGGTGGCTCCTCGTGGACGATGCGGTACATCGCGCCGAGCACGTTGTCGCCGACGGCATACGGCGGCTGCCCGCTCAGGGCGTGGAACAGGGTCGCGCCGAGCGACCAGACGTCGCTCGCGCTGGTGGCGGTTCGGCCGCTGGCGACCTCGGGCGACAGGTAGGCGGGGGAGCCCGTGACCAGTCCGGTCTGGGTGAGCGAGGCGTCGGCCTGGGCCCGGGCCACCCCGAAGTCGGACAGCTTGGCCACGCCGTCGCTCGTCAGCAGGATGTTGGACGGCTTGACGTCGCGGTGGACGATGCCGTGGGCATGGGCGGCGGCCAGCGCGCGGGCGACCTGCTCGGCGATCGGGGCCAGCTCGGCGGCGTCGATCGATCCGCGCTCGGCGATGAGGCCGGCCAGTGTCGGACCGTCGACGTGCTCCATGACCAACCACTGGAAGCCGTCCTCGTCGACGAGGTCGTACACGGCCACGACGTTCTGGTGGTTGATGCGGGCGGCCAGGTGGGCCTCGCGCTCTGCGCGCTCGAGGTCGGGAGCGGTGCCGCCGGTCGCCATGCCGATCTGCTTGACCGCGACGTCGCGACCCAGCACGGTGTCGTGCCCGAGCCATACCGAGCCCATGCCGCCGCGACCGATCTCCCGATCGAGCTCGTACCTGCCTGCGAGCATCCCGCCTCCTCTGGTCCGTCATCCAACGTAGGGGTTGCGCGGTCGCAGCGCTCGCGGCAGGGTCGCGGGATGAGCAGCGACACGGTGTTCCACCCGAAGGACGCGGCCGAGTGGACCCGTGGCGCGGTGCGGTCGTCCGCGCTGCTCGTCCTGTTCATCACCGCTGCGGCAGTGGTGGGCTATGTCCTCGACGAGGACTGGTGGATGACGGCAGCTGGCGCAGCCGTCATCGCAGCCGTCGTGGCACCGATCGCGATCGTCCAATGGCGGGCGTCTGCTCGAGGTCGTTCGCTCGTCGTGACCGACGAGACCGTGGTGATGCACAGGTCGCGCTCCCGCCAGACGGTCGTCCGCCGTGGCGGCGTCACCTGGGGCGGGGCGTTCGCGCCGGTGCAGCGAGGCACGGGTTCGCCCGCGTCGGTCAAGACGCTGGTCGTCACCGACGGAGCCCAGACCATCGAGCTGACCGCCGACGTGTGGGACGTCGCGACCCTGCGCCAGATCGCTCGCCTGCTCGGCATCGTGCCGCAGCAGGGGTTGGTCTCGCGATCGGAGCTGCGAGACCTCCTGGCCCGGCGCTGAGGGTCACCAGGTGTCGATGCGGGCGCCGCTGCCGGTGAGGCGTCCGTCGCGGGCGGCCGCGGAGATCAGGCGCGCGACGAGCCCGCGCGTCTCGGCCGGGTCGATGACGTCGTCGATCTCGAAGTGCCGGGCGACGTTGAGCGCCGAGGCGTTGGCCTGCGCATGGGCGGTCAGCTCGCGCACCTGCTGCTCACGCTCCTCGAGGTCGTCGATGGCCTCGAGCTCCTTGCGCATGGCGAGGCGCACGGCTCCCTCCAGACCCATCGCACCGAGGTGGGCTCCGGGCCAGCCGACCGTCATGAGCGGCTCGTGGGTGCTGCCGCCGAGCATCGCCTGGGCGCCGAGCCCGTAGGCGCGCCGCAGCACGACACCGATGAGCGGGACGCTCAGCTGGGCGCCGGCCACCAGCAGCCGGGACGTGTGCCGCACCAGCCCGGTCTGCTCTGCGTCGGGGCCGACCATCATGCCGGGGGTGTCGACGAGCGACACGACGGGGAAGCCGTGGGCGTCGCACAGCTGCAGGAACCGCGCTGCCTTGTCGCCCGCGTCGGCGGTGACGGCTCCGGCCGTGTGCCGGGTGTCGTTGGCGACGATGCCGACCGTGCGGCCCTCGATGCGTCCGAGGGCGGTGACGAGCTCGGGCGCGAACGACGGACGCAGCACGGTGACGCTGTCGTCGTCGCAGATGGTCTCGACGATCGGGACGACGTCGTACGCGCGCCGCTCGCCCTCGGGGACGGCCTCGCGGAGCCAGG
>JBEVGQ010000211.1:0-7942 GCA_040511655.1 Aeromicrobium sp.
CCGTGCAGCACGTTGAAGACGCCGTCGGGCAGGCCCGCGTCCTTCCAGAGCTGGGCGATCCAGTTCGCGGCGGTCGGCACCTTCTCGGACGGCTTGAGCACGACCGTGTTGCCGGCCGCGATCGCGATCGGGAAGAACCACATCGGCACCATCGCCGGGAAGTTGAACGGGCTGATGATCGCTACGGGTCCCAGCGGCTGACGCACCGAGTGGACGTCGACCTGGGTCGAGGCGTTCTCGGTGAACCCACCCTTGAGCAGGTGCGGGATGCCACACGCGAACTCGACGACCTCCTGGCCGCGAGCGACCTCGCCGGCCGCGTCGGACAGCACCTTGCCGTGCTCGGACGTGATGATCGCCGCGAGCTCGGGCGCCCGCTCGTTCAACAGCTCGCGGAACCGGAACATGATCTGCACCCGCCTCGCGAGCGACGTGTCTCGCCACCCGGGGAATGCCGCCGTGGCCGCGGCGACGGCCGCCTCGACATCGTCGCCTGCGGCGAGCCGGACCTGTTTGGTCACCTCGCCCGTCGCAGGATTGGTCACGTCGGCGAGACGGTCGACCGTTCCGGGCGTTGCGACGCCGTCGATCCAGTGGGTCGTCGTCGTGCCGAGCTGAGTAGTCACATGATCAGTGTGCGCGAACACCCGCGCGAACGACACACGCACTGTGTCATTCGAATCATCGATCTAGACGCACACTGTCAACCGGTGTCGTAGGCTCGCAGCGTGAGCGCCCCCACCCTCCGCGTCATGCTGGACATGCCGGCCCTGGCGGCCGGTCGACCCGAGATCGTGGTCGGCGGGCCGGGCCTGGACCGCCCGGTGCGGTGGGTCCACGTGGCCGAGGTTCCGGTGATGCGCGATCTGCTGGACGGTCACGAGGTGGTGCTGACCACGGGCCTGCCCTTCACCGCCGACGACGCCGACCCATCCGGGTTCGTGCGCCAGCTGGTGGAGGCCGAAGCGCGCGGACTGGTTGTCGAGCTGGGGAGCCAGCTGCCGTCCGTGCCGCAGGAGGTCGTCGGCGAGGCGCGCCGACTCGACCTGCCCCTGATCGCGCTCCACGCGCCGATCAAGTTCATCGAGGTCACCGAGGCCGTTCATCGCGTGATCGTGGGCGAGCAGTACCGCGGCCTGGCGTTCGCCCAGGAGACCCACGAGGTGTTCACCGAGCTCAGTCTCGACAGTGCCGACTCCGCGACGATCGTGACGCGGGCCGCGATGCTCATCGACGAGCCCGTCGTGCTGGAGGACGCCGGCCGGCGCGTCGTCGCCATGGCGTCGCACGACAGCGCTCCTCGCGAGGTACTGGCTCGATGGGAGGAGCGGTCGAGGGCAGCACCCGTCCTCGAACGTCCTGGCACCACGGGCCCCGAGCACTGGTTGACCTGCCCCGTCGGTCTGCGCGGATCTGCGTGGGGGCGGCTCGTCGCGCCCGACGCGGCCGCCGATCCCGTCGAGACCGCCGTCGTCCTGCAGCGCGCCGCGCAGGCGCTTCAGCTCTCCCGACTCGTGCAGCGCGACGTGGCCGGGCTGCAGTTCCAGGCGAGGGAGTCGCTGCTGCTCGACCTCATGGAGTCGCGCGTGACCGACGAGGTCGACGCGATCGCCCGAGCACGCGCGTTGGGGATGTCGCCGCAGACGTCCTACCTGCCGGTGGTGGCTCACTTCGGCGCCACCGCGGCGACCGACCAGATCGTCCGGAAGCGCAGGGCTCGCGCACAGCTCGAGGCCATCAGCGAAGCGGCCCGCGCGGCGAGGATCGATGTCATCGCCGGCGGCGTCGCCGACGGCCAGGTCGGCCTCGTCATCGCGCTCCGAGCGGCCGCCGCGGAGGACGCCGTCCTCGACGCGCTGTCGAAGGCCCTGATCTTCCGCCAGGGCACGCGAGAGCCTGCCACGTTGGGCGTCGGCCCGAGCTCGTCCTCGCTCGTCGGTGCCACCGCGCAGCTGCGCACCACGATGCACATCGCGTCGGCGGGGCACCTGCTGCCCGGTGCCGCACGCCCTTGGTACCGCTCGACCGATGTTCGCCTGCGCGGCCTGGTCGCCCAGCTGCAGGACGACGACCGGGTGGTGGCCTTCACCGAGTCCGAGCTCGGCCCCCTGCTGGCGCACGACAGCACGAGCCGCGACGAGCTGCTCACCGTGCTCAGGTCGTTCGTGCGGCTCGGCGGCAACAAGGCCGCGGTGGCCGAGGACTCCCACCTCAGCCGTCAGGCGCTGTACGGTCGCCTGCGCCGCATCGAGAGCATCCTCGGCGTCGACCTGGACGATGCCGAGTCGGCGATGTCATTGGGCCTCGCGATACTGGTGAACGACCTGCGAGCCGGCGTGCGGTGATCGCCGCCCGGCTCGCGCCTCAGCGGAACGCCGAGATCCCGGTCATGGCCTGCCCGATCGACAGGGCGTGCATCTCCGACGTCCCCTCGTAGGTCAGCACCGACTCGAGGTTGTTCATGTGACGGATCACCGGGTACTCCAGGCTGATGCCGTTGGCGCCCAGGATGGTGCGAGCGGTGCGGCACACCTCGAGGGCCTCACGGACGTTGTTGAGCTTGCCGAGGCTGACCTCGACGGGCAGCAGGCCCCGGGCGTCCTTGGCCCGCCCGAGGTGCAGCGCCAGCAGGGTGCCCTTGACCACCTCGAGCGTCATGTCGGCGATCTTGGCCTGCGTCAACTGGAAGCCCGCGATCGGCTGGCCGAACTGGCTGCGCTGACCCGCGTACTCGAGGGCGCACTGCAGCGAGGCGCGGGCGGCGCCCATCGAGCCCCACACGATGCCGTAGCGCGCCTCGTTGAGGCACGTGAGCGGGCCCTTGAGCCCGACCACGCCGGGCAGCACGGCATCGGCCGGCAGCCGGACACCCTCGAGCACCAGCTCGCTGGTGACGGATGCCCGCAGCGACATCTTGTGCTTGATCAGCGGCGCGCTGAAGCCGGGGGTGTCGGTCGGCACGACGAAGCCGCGGATGCCCTCGTCGGTCTGCGCCCACACCACCGCGACGTCGGCGACCGAGCCGTTGGTGATCCACATCTTGCGGGCGTCGAGCACCCAGTCAGCCGTGTCCCCTGAGCCTGTCGAAGGGTCCCTGCGGGCGCGGCTGCGCATCGAGACCGGGTCGGAGCCCGAGTCGGGCTCGGTGAGGCCGAAGCAGCCGATCGCCCGCCCGGCCGCCATCTCGGGCAGCCACTGGTTCTTCTGCTCCTCCGAGCCCCAGTGGTGGATCGCGAACATCGCCAGCGACCCCTGCACCGACACCAGCGACCGCAGCCCCGAGTCGGTCGCCTCCAGCTCGAGGCACGCCAAGCCGTACTCGGTGGCCGTCATGCCGGGGCAGCCGTAGCCGTCGAGATGCATGCCGAGCACACCCAGCGTGCCCAGCTCGACCGCCAGCTCGCGGACGTCCGGCAGCTCGCCCTGCTCGAACCACGTCGCCACGTGCGGCTCGACGCGGTCGTCGCAGAACCGGCGGACGGCGTCGCGCACGTCGCGCTCCTGCTGGCTCAGCACCAGGTCGATGCCGGCAGGGTCGCTGACGGAGAACGTGCGGGGAGACGAGGAGGTCATGTGTCTTCCTTCGATAGGGGTCGGTCGCCGCGCGCTCGGTGCGACGTCAGGGCAGGTGCGACAGCAGCAGGTCGGGCCACGCGCTCAGCACCACCAGCGTCGCACTGCCGATCAGCACCGTCGACTTGGCGAACCGCACCGAGATCGGCGGTGACGGGCTGACGTACGGCTCACCGTCGGCGCGCCCGCACAGGGTCACGACGACCCGCAGGTAGTACGCCAGCCCCAGCATGACGTTGACGCCCATGACGACCGCGAGCCACACGTGGTCGTCGAGCACGACGGGGCGGATCACGACGAACTTCGTCACCAGGCCGATCACCGCCGGCGGGAACCCGGCGAGCGTCAGCGCGGCCAGCACCAGCGGGATGCCCATCCACGGGTCGTTGCGGGCCATGCCGCGCAGATCGGTGAGCCGGGTGCTGCCCCGCAGCCGCAGGACGACGGCGAGCGCCGCGAACGCCACGAGGTTGGCCAGCGCGTAGACAGCGACGTACTGCAGCGGGGCTGACAGCCCGTACGGGCCGGAGACCGCCACGGCCGGGGCCAGCATGAAGCCCGCCTGGGCGATCGACGACCAGGCGAGCAGCCCGACCGCATCGTCCTGCCGGAGGGCGCCGAGGTTGCCGATCGTCATCGTGACGGCCGCGACGACCGCGACGACCGGCCCCCACGCGTCGTGGGCCTCGGGCAGCGCCTCGGCCAGCAGCACGAGCAGCGCACCGAGGGCGGCCGCCTTCGACACCGCCGACAGGAAGCCGGCGACCATCACGGACGTCCCGCCGTACGCGTCGGGGACCCAGGCGTGGAACGGCACGGCACCCAGCTTGAACAGCAGCCCGACGACCGTCAGGACGACGGCGACCGAGACGACGCTCTCCGGCACGTCCGGGTCGACCAGCGCCTCTCGCAGCCCGGCGTACTCGAGCGTCCCGGCGACGCCGTAGAGCAGCGAGACGCCCATCAGCGTGATCGCCGTCGACACCACCGACGCCAGGAAGAACGTCCATGCCGAGCGGATCGCGGCCCGGTCACCCTGCCGCAGGCCGACCAGCGCGATCGACGGCAGCGACAGCAGCTCGAGGGCCACGACGAGGGTGACGACATCGCGGGCGCTCACCATCAGCAGCGCTCCGGCGGCCGCGCTCATCAACAGGAAGTGGTACTCCCCCGGCGGCATGGCGTTCTCGAAGTTCATGACGTTCGAGGCCACGACGACGAACAGCGTGCCGAGCAGGACGACCAGGGAGAACGCGAACGGCGCTCCCGTGGCGTCCTGCCGCACGAGCTCGGCGATGGCGGCCAGAAGGGCCACGGTGCTGGGCAGGCCCGATCCCAGCCACGTGCGGCGGTGGTAGAAGGCGTCGACGATCAACGCCACCAGCGCTCCGACCATGACCACGGTCGCGGGGCCGGCGACCGTCCAGTCGACGGGGATCGTCATGGCGCCGCCCAGACGGTGAGGGGTGCGACGACGTCGAGCAGCAGCTGCGGCGCGAGCCCCAGGACGACGACAGCGACGACGAGCGCGCCCATGACGACGGCCTCGCGCACGTCGAGGTCGCGGTCGGCATCGGTGTGCGCCTGCTCGCCCTGCGCGAGCAGCCGCACGGCGCGCACGACGTAGGCCGTCGTCAGCGCGATGCCCAGCAGCGCGAGGCCGAGGCCCGTCCACGCGACCGGCCGGCTCAGCACGATGCCGACGTCGTAGGCGGCGCGCAGCGACAGCACCTCGCCCCAGAAGCCGGCCAGCCCGGGCAGCCCGAGGGTTGCCACCGCGGCCAGCACGAACGTCGCCGCCAGCCAAGGCGTGCGCCCGTAGAGCCCGCGGCCGATGCCTGTCATCGACGTGGTGCCGAAGCGGTCCTTCATCGCGCCGGCGGCGAAGAACAGCAGCCCCGTCACCACGCCGTGCGCGACCGACCCGAACACCGCGGCCGCGTGGCCCACGTCGCTGCGGGTCGAGATCGCCAGCACGACGAAGCCCATGTGCCCGATGCTGGAGTAGGCGATGAGCCGCTTGAGGTCGTCCTGGCCGTAGCAGGCCAGCGCCGACCAGACGATGCCGAGCGCACCGGCCACCGCCAGGTAGGGCGCCACGACGCCGACCTCGGCGGACGGCTCCACGAACACGAGCAGACCGTACGTGCCGAGCTTCAGGAACACCGAGGCCAGCAGCACCGAGCCGACGGTCGGCGCGGCGCTGTGGGCGTCGGGCAACCACGTGTGCAACGGGACGATCGGCGTCTTGACCGCGAAGCCCAGCGTGATCAGCACGATCGCCACGGCGTCGGGGCGGATGTCGATCAGCTCGAGGCTCCCTCCGCGGACCGCCGCCATCACGATGCCGACCAGCAGCAGGGCCGAGCCGGTGACGGTGAACAGCAGGAAGCGGGTCGCCGCCCGCCGGGCGTCGCCCGTGCCCCAGAGGGCGATCACGAACCACATCGGGATGAGGGCGAGCTCGAAGAAGACGAACAGCAGCAGCGCGTCGAGCGAGCTGAAGACGCCGAGGGCCGAGGCACTGATGACGAGCACCAGGCCGACGAGCGCAGGCGCCGCGTCGTCGGCGACGAGCCACAGGCAGCAGAGCAGCCCGACGAATGCCGTCATCAGCGCGAACGGCCACGACACGGCCGTGACGCCGAGCTGCAGGCGGGCGCCGAGCGGCTCGATCCACGGGGCGTCCACCCGGCCCGACACTCCCTCGCTGCCCTCCCAGACGAGTGCGTAGAGCACCAGCGTCACCGTCATGGCACCCGCGCCGGCCCACGCGGCGACACGTGAGGGCACGAACCGGCGGGCGAGCATCAGCAGCACGCCGACCGCGAACGGGACGGCCAGGGCGACGACGATCACGACACGACCACCCCGATCACGACGAGCAGCACGACACCCGCGGCGAGCGCCGTGGCGTACTGCTGGACGTTGCGCGACTGCGCCAGCCCGAGCCAGCGCGAGGTCGTCGCGGCGAGCGACTCCCCGCCCCTCGGGTAGACGTCGATCGCGTCCCGATCGAGGTCGACGACCGTGCGTGCGGTCGCCCTGCCGAGGGCCGGCAACCAGCGCGAGAAGGGCCGGTCGAGCCACAGCTCGGCCGCGAGGGGGCGCGGCGCCCAGACCAGGGACGAGCCGCGGCGGGCCGCCACCAGCACCGCCGCGATGCCTGCGACGGCGATCGCGGTGCTGAGCAGGCCGGTGCCAAGGTGCAGAGGCTGCCCGACCGACAGCGCGAACGTCGCCACGGCCAGCACGACGAGCGGTCCGGCCATGGCGAGCGGGGCCTCGCGGACATCCTGGCCACCGGTGGCGCCGTGGCCCGTGCCGAAGAAGGTCAGCACCCACAGGCGGGTCGCGTAGGCGGCGGTCACGAGCGTCGTCAGCAGCGCCACGACGAGCAGCGCCCAGGCAGTGCCGGCGGCAAGACCACGGTCACCGTCGGTGGCCCGCTCGATGGCGTGCAGCACGGAGTCCTTCGTGAAGAAGCCGGCCGTCGGCACGATCCCGGCGAGCGCGGCGAAGCCGATCGTCATCGTCCAGAACGTCACCGGCATGCGGCGGCGCAGGCCTCCCATCGACGACAGGGCGCTCGACCCGACGGCGAGCATGACGCATCCGCAGCCCAGGAACAGCAATGCCTTGAACACGCCGTGCGCGAGCAGGTGGTCGGTGCCGGCCTCGGGGTCGCCGGCCGCGACGGCAGCGAGCATCAGCGCCAGCTGGCTGACGGTCGACCAGGCCAGCGCGCGCTTGAGGTCGGTCTGCACCAGGGCGAGCAGCGCGCCCATCAGCATCGTGATCGCGGCGACGACGGCCATCGCGGTCAGCACGACCTGCGAGTCGGCGTAGAGCTGGAACAGGCGGGCCGCGAGGTAGACGCCGGCAGCCACCATCGTCGCTGCGTGGATCAGGGCGGTGATGGGCGTCGGGCCGGGCATCGCGTCAGGCAGCCAGGTGTGCAGCGGGAACTGGGCCGACTTGCCCACGACGGCCACCAGCACCAGCAGGCCGATCGCGGTCGCGTGCCTCGGGCTCTCCGACTGGGCGACCTGCGCGCCGACGATGTCGTACGTCCCGTACGTCTCGCCGATCACGATGATCGCCATCACGAGCCCGAGATCGGCGACCCGCGTCACCAAGAACGCCTTCGCCGCACCCGCCCGGGCCACCGGCGACTCCCACTCGTGCCCGATCAGCAGGTAAGAGCACAGGCCCATGACCTCCCAGCCGACCAGCAGCACCCACAGGTTGGTGGTGCCGACCACCGCGATCATCGCGAGCAGGAACAGCACGATCACCAGGGCGTACGAGCGGTAGCGCGGGTGGTGCCCGAGGTAGGCCGTCGAGTAGATCTGCACCAGCAGGCCGA
>JBEVGQ010000212.1:0-22441 GCA_040511655.1 Aeromicrobium sp.
CCTGGGCGGCGCGACGAGCCACACCGCGATCATCGCCCGCCAGCTCGGCATCCCGTGCGTCGTGGGCGTCCGCGACCTGCCGCTCGACGGGTCGGCCGCCACCGCGCTGGTCGACGGGACGACCGGCGAGGTCGTGCTCGATCCCGACGCGACCGACGCCTCCGCACGAGCCGCCGCCGACGCCGAGCGCCGTGCCGCGAGCGCCGCCTGGACGGGCCCGGGCGCGACGCTCGACGGTCACGCCGTGCAGGTCATGGCCAACGTGCAGGATGCGGCGGGAGCCGTCCGCGCCGCCGCCGAACCGGTCGAGGGCTTCGGGCTGTACCGCACCGAGCTGAGCTTCCTCGACCGCTCGTCCGAGCCCACCGTCGACGAGCAGGCCGAGATCTACCGCGCCGTGCTCGACGCCGCCGGCCCCCACAAGGTCGTCGTCCGGACGCTCGACGCGGGCTCCGACAAGCCCCTGGCGTTCGCCGACATGGGCACCGAGCCCAACCCGGCCCTCGGCGTCCGCGGGTTGCGCATCGCGGCCGAGCGGCCCGAGCTGCTCGACCACCAGCTCGACGCGATCGCGGCCGCCGCCGGGGAGTCGTCGGCCGACGTCTGGGTCATGGCCCCCATGGTGTCGGTGGTCTCGGAGGCCGTCGACGTCGCGGCGCGCATCCGTCAGCGCGGCCTCACGGCGGGCGTCATGATCGAGACGCCCTCGGCGGCACTGCACGCCGACCGCCTGCTGCGGCACGTCGACTTCGTGTCGATCGGCACCAACGACCTCAGCCAGTACACGTTCGCGGCCGACCGCATGGCAGCGTCGCTGAGCCACCTGACCGACCCGTGGCAGCCGGCGCTGCTGACGCTCGTGGCGTCCGTCGCCGGTGCGGGTCAGCGGGCCGACAAGCCCGTCGGGGTGTGCGGCGAGGCGGCGGCCGACCCGCTGCTGGCCTGCGTCCTGGTCGGGCTCGGCGTCACGTCGCTGTCGTGCGCGGCCAGCGCCGTGCGCAGCGTCGGCGCGATGCTCGCGACCGTCACCCTCGAGCAGTGCCAGGCCGCCGCGCAGGCAGCCCTCGACGCGAACGACCCGACAGAAGGACGCGCCCGCGTCCGCGCCGCCCTCGCCTGACGTCGCCCCACACCGGCGCAGGCGACCGGCACGAGATGGACCCGGTAGGCCCTCTCAGTACAGCTCGATGACCAGCCGGTCCGACCTGGCCCGCGACACGCACAGTGCCATCTGGTCGCCTGCCGCCCTGTCGGCGGCCGACAGGCAGTTGTCGCGGTGCTCGGGTTCGCCGGCCAGGACACCGGACACGCACGAACCGCAGATGCCCTCCTCGCAGGACCTGAAGACCTCGATGCCGTTGTCGACGAGCACCGACAGGATCGATCGGTCAGCCGGGATCTCGAAGGTCTCGCCCGTGTCGAGCTCCACCGTGAACGCCGAGTCGGCACTGGTGTCCACCTCTTGGGCCACGAAGTGCTCCAGGTGCACACGATCATCACCGACGACCGCGGCGAACGTCTCGGTCACCTGGGTCATGAACGGCAAAGGCCCGCAGGTGTACACGTGCGCGGTCGGGGTCGTCTCGGCGGCGATCTGGGCGAGCACCCGGGTCTGTTCACCCAGATCCAGCCCGAGGTGCAGGCGCACATGGTCCGAGAACCCGGCATCGCCCTCGAGGAACGCGGCGAATGCGGCTTCCTCCCGCGAGCGGGCGAAGTAGTGCAGCTCGAACGGGGTGCTCTGGCCGTGCAAGGCGTAGGACATGCTGAGCAGCGGGGTCACCCCGATCCCACCGGCGACGAGCACGTGCCGCTCCGCATCCTCGACCAGGCCCAGCAAGTTGCGCGGCTCGCTGATGGTCAGCCGGTCACCGACCGCGACGCCGTGCAGCGCGAGCGAGCCTCCGCGCGAGTCCGGTTCACGCTTGACGGCGATCAGCGCGGAGCCGGCGTCGTCGGGAGGACCGCACAACGAGTACTGGCGCGTGACGCCCGTCGGCCCCACGACGTCGATGTGCGCTCCGGCCGCGTAGGGTCCGAGCGGTCGGCCGTCCTCACGGACCAGCCGAAGCGACCGGATGCTCGGCGTCTCGTCGACGACCTCCGTCACGCGGGTGGTGATGCTGCTCATCGAAGTCCTCCTCGGCTCGTCATTCAGCGCACGTACAGTCCGCCGTTGGCGTCCCAGCAGGCACCGGTCACCGAGGAAGCCCCCGGCGATGCCAACAGAGCCACCATCTCGGCGATGAAATCGGGGTCACCGAGGCGTCGGACCGGGATGCTCTCGGCGAACGCCTCGAGCTTGTCCGCTCCGACGATCCCCCGGACCGTGGCCGTGTCGAGCGGACCCGGCGAGATCGCATTGACCGTGACGCCGGTCGCGGCCAGCTCGCGCGCGAACACCTTGGTCGCAGCGAGGACCGCACCCTTCGACGAGGCGTAGTGACCTCCCGTGGCCGTACCGCCGTTCTGACCGGCCAAGGAAGCGATGTTGACGATGCGGCCGTAACCGTGGCCCACCATGTGGGCCGCGAACACCTGGCACGCCTGGAACGTGCCGTGGACGTTGACGGTCATGACGGCCTCGAGCTCCTCCGTCGTGATCTCGAGCAACGGACGAGCCTGGGTGCGCGCCGCATTGTTCACCAGGACCTGCACGTCCCCGAGGTCGGCGACCACCTCGACGAGCAGACCCTCGATGGCTCGACGGTCGGCGACGTCGACCCCGTACCCGCGAGCCGTCGAGCCGGAGCCGTCCAGCTCCTCCGCCAGCTGGCGCGCCGCCTCGCCGTCGAGGTCTGCGACGGCCACCCGGCCGCCGCCGGCGTGGAGGCGGCGGGCGATGGCCGCCCCCAGCCCGTTCGCCCCGCCGGTGACGACCGAGACGGTGGTCGCGGGCGTGCTCACAGCAGGAACCCGGCTGCGGGAGGGGCGCCGTCGCTGTCGACGAGCCGCACGACCTTGCGCACCAGTCGATCGTCGCGACCACCGGCCTCGTCGCCCAGCCGGACGCGATACTCGACGTCAGCGGCCCAGAGGTCGTGCACGCCACGCTTGAACGCGACCAGCACCTGCGCGGCTCTCAGCGTCACCTCCTCGTCGGACACCTCGACCGGGATGAAGCGGGAGACGGTGCGCACCGTGATGGCGGCGTCGACGGCGGCGATCGCGTAGCCCTCGATCATGCGGGTGACGCGGGCCTGACGCATGTGGGCGTCGTCGTAGACCATGTTGAGGACGTCGTCGAACTCCTGTGCCTCGCGATCGATCGGGATGACGTAGAGGCCGTCCTCGTCGTACAGCGCATTCCAGGCGACGTACTCCTTGCGATCCAGCAGGTCGGCCTCGCGCCAGACCAGGTCGATGGAGCGCTGCACGCGCGGATCGGCGGTCGAGAGCGGGGCCCCCGTGATGTCGGGCTCGGCCAGACGGGATGACTCAGTCATCGCTCATCATCTCCTTCCACGCCTGATAGGCGGCTCGCATACCGGTCTCGTCGGTGATGTGGGACGTCGCCCACCCCTGCGGCCCGGACTTCTCGCGGCCCAAACCGCGGTTGACCAGGATCGGCATCGACGGGGCAGCCTGCGCCCCGCGCTGCACCCGATCCCACCCCTCGGCGTCATCCGGTGTGCCGAAGCCGAACGGACCCTGGAAGTGCTCGTGCGCGCGGAGCCGCTCCTGGTTGACCGGCCCGACGACCTCGGGCGGGCCGTCCGGCCCGATCGCGATGTGCTCCACGACCGTCTCGTCCACGCTGACCGGACGCAGCGTCCGGAAGAAGGCGATCGACATCGAGACGTTCGGGAACAGGTTGAGGTTGAATCCGGTCCCGTGGATGGAGCGCACCAGCCGACGGATCTCCGCCTCGTCCACTCCCTGTGCCCGAAGTCGTTCCACGACGCCGTCGAATCGGCGCTGCAGCGGCTCCGTCCCGTCGTCCAGACCGAGGTCGGTGTGCTCAGGAACCATCTGAGCGACGCTGTGCCCGTGGCCGAGATCGTGCGTCACGGCCTCGGGATCGGTCATGAAGCTCATCATGTCGGCCGTCTCGGCGTCGACCGAGGCCATCCACGAACGGTGCACGATCGGGAAGTGGTACCCGTCCGTCGTGTTCTCGAGCTGGATCTTCCAGTTGCCCTTGAACGTGAACTGGTGGGTGCCGAGCACCTTGAGCGGGTAGCCACCGCCCTGCTTCATGAACAGGTCGATCCACGACTTCGCGTCGCCGAGGAAGTCCTCCAACGACTCGATGTCGTCCTTGAACGTCGCGAACACCATGCCGCCGTACGACTCGGTGCGGAGCCGCCGCAGGCTGATATCACCCTTCTCGAGCACTCCCTCGTAACCGTCCGGGTAGGGGATGCCTCGCAGCTGGCCGTCGAGGCTGTACGACCAGGCGTGGTACGGACAGGTGAAGCCGTTGGCGACGCCACTCTTGACCTCGCACACACTCGCTCCCCGGTGACGGCACCTGTTCAGCAAGGTGTTGATGCCGCCCTTCCGGTCACGGGTGACGATGACGGGCTGCCGTCCGACATGGGTGGACTTGAAGCTGCCCGGCTTCGGGATCTCGCTCTCGTGAGCCACCCACACCCAGGTCGACTCGAAGATCTTGCTGATCTCGAGGTCGAAGATGTCTGGGTCGGTGTACATCCGCCCGGCCACGCGGTTGGCACGGACCAGATCGGCCGGAGCCTCGGAGGCGATGTCATCGAGCGTCATGAGTGGTTCTCCTGTTCGGTGATGGCCGGCGCGTATTCGCGCGGCGTGAGTGCCCGACCGACACGCGCCTCGATCTTGGCGAACTTCCAGAGCTTGACGTCGCCGTCGCCGACCTGGATCGACCGCACCAGACCGGCGGCGTTCCTGACCGCCTCGTCGTCGGCGACGTCGGCCATGAGATAGCACGTCCACGGCCACCCGCTGGAGGGACCGACCGTCGTGAGGTCGTCGTCGAGGTCACCGATGAAGTCGACGCCCGGCGTCGCCTTGATGCCGTCCATCAGCGCGACGAAGGCGGTCCAGACGTCACCGGTCGTCACACCGTCCTTGGGCAGGTCGAAGAAGTTCTGGTTGATCGCGATGCAGAACAGAGCGCGCAGGGGCGGGGTGCTCATGATGATCTCCTGGAGGCTGGCGGTCGACTGGTCACATGAATCCCGGGACGGTGGGTGGCTGGCCCATGAGGACGGCGCCGGCCGCGTCGTACATCGCGGGGCCGAGGAAGGCGTGCTGCTGAGGCACCGCGGCGTCTCCGGCGATCCACTGCAGCGGGTGGCCTCGGTAGATCGCACCCGTGCCGGAGATCTCGACGATCTTGTGGACCGCGTCGGCCGACGTCTTGGCGAGGTGGCTCGAAGCCAGGCGCAGGCGGGCGTTCTGCTCCGGGGACGTCGGGTCACCGGCCAGCACCGTGTCCCAGGCGTCGCGGGTCACCTCGTAGAACCAGGCGCGCGCCGAGCCCAGGAGGGCCTCGGCCTCGGCGACGCCCGTGCGGTAGTACGCCCGATCGGCCAGCTTGGGGGCCCCGGTCACGCCTGCGCGACCGCTACCGACCTCCTCGGCGAACTGGAGGGCGGCTCGCGCCACCCCCGCGCTCACGACGGCCAGGACCTGGGCCGCGTAGGCGATCGTCGGGTACCGGTAGAGGGGTTCGTCGACCTGCGGCTCGGAGCCCCGCACGAAGGTCCAGTCGCGATCGACCTCGGTGCTGTGCACCTTGAGGTCGAACGAGCCCGTGCCCTGCATGCCGACGACATCCCATTCCTCGACGATCTCGACGTCCTGCGGTCGCAGCAGTGCGACGCGGGGCTTGCCGGCCGTCTCCTCGTCACCGGCGATGCCGACGCCGAGCACATCGGCACCCTTGCACCCGCTGGCGAACTTCCAGTGCCCGTCGACCATGAATCCGTCGCGCGTCGGCGCTGCCCGCTGCACCGGGAAGAGCCCTCCGGCGAAACAGATGTCCGGACCGTCGGCGTACAGCTCGGCCTGAGTGTCCAGCGGCAGTGCTGCGAGGTAGATCGTCGACGAGCCGAAGCTCGAGACCCATCCCGTGGACCCATCGACCGCTGAGATCCGTTCGACGACGTCGAGGAAGTCAGCGGGGGCCATCGGCGAGCCGCCGAAACGGGCCGGCGTGGCCGCCCGATAGACGCCCGCCTGCTTCAGCCGGCCGACGAAGTCCCGCGAGACATGACGCTGCTCCCGGAACTCGGCCCGGCGCCCGGCGAGCTCGGCGAGGACCTCGTCGAGCTCGACGGCATCGTCGCCGAGGGCATGGTCGTGGGTCGAGACGGCCGTCTGGGTCTGCGTCATGGAGTGCGCTCCTAGCCGAGTCCGCGAGGGGACTCTCGGTGTGATGGACCCGACACTAGATCCGTCACCGAGCCCCGTGAACTGGGAAAAGCCTGCCCTGCCACTACGGGTTTTTCCCTAGCTCCGTGCCGCTCGCGGTGATGCCGGGAGCACCGAGTCACACCTACGCTGCAACCATGGACGTCGACCCACTGGTGCCCGAGCTGGTCACCGCTGACTTCATCGCCCTCATGGACGCGTCACCGGTCTGCGTGATCGTCCACGCCGGCGACTCGAAGCGAGTGCTGTGGGCCAATCCGGCCGCGTGCCGGATGCTCGGGTTCAGCCTGGTCGAGCTCAGGCCGCTCACGGCCGACAAGATGAGCAGCTCCGCGCAGAAGTACGACCGCGCGGTAGGACGCGCCCGGCTCCAGGAAGCGGTCGACAACGGCCGGGCACGGTTCGAGTGGCACTACCGATCCAAGTCCGGGCGGGTCATCCCGACCGAGGCCGTCGCCATCAGGGTGGATCTCCGCGACGGCCCAGTGGTCATGGTCCAGTTCCGTGACATCGAGCGGGAGCAGCAGGTCGAGCGCGAGCTGCGGATCACCACGTCATACGTCGCTGCCTTGGCCCGTCACACCGCGACCGTCGCCTTCATGCTCGACGCAACCGGTGCCATCCGGTTCGCGACCGACTCCGCGCTCGACCACCTCGGCCTGCGTGACGGCGACGTGCCTGTCGGGCAGCTGCTCACGAGCCACGCCACCATCAGCATCGACGGAGTGCCGTCGCCCTGGCACACGGCGGCCGCCACCGCTCAACCGGTGGCCACGGTACGACTGGGCGTCCATCGACCCGACGGCCGCGACGTCGTGCTGGAGGGCGGCCTCGAACGGCTGCGCGAGACCGAGCCGGAGTCGTTCCTCATGATCCTCCACGACGTCTCCGATCGCGTGCGTGGAGAGGCCCGCCGCGAGCTGGCCCTGCGCCACGAGAACTACCTGGCCCGCTACAACGCCATGGGCGACCTGGCGATGGCCATCGCCCACGAGCTCGGTCAGCCCCTGGCGGCCGCCAGCAACTTCCTCGCCGGCATCCAGGCTCACGCTGCAGCCTCCCAGGTCGACGATGCCCCGATCCCTCCGCAGGCCGTCGCCCAGATGGTCTACGGACTCGACCGCGCAAACCGACAGATCGATCGCGCAGCTCAGATCGTCGAGGCACTACGGGCCTTCGTGGGGCACCTCGAGCACGTCGAGCAGACCATCGACCTCAACGACATCGTCGAGGAGTGTCTGCACTTCATCCGCCTACGAGCCGTCCCTGCAGGCGTCGAGGTCGAGATCCGCTGGTCGAAGCAGCCGGTCGAGGTACGGTGCGAGCGCGTGCTGACCGGCCAGGTCGTGTTGAACCTGTGCTTCAACGCGATCGAGGAGATGACTCAGTGCCCCTCGTCCGCGCGGAGGATCACCATCACGACCAAGCTCGGCGACGGCGTCGGGGTGCTGACCGTCGACGACCAAGGACGTGGCTTCCCCCGTGACCCGTTCGAGCAGTCGTTCACCTCGAAGGAAGGCGGCAGCGGCATCGGACTCGCCCTCAGCCACCGCATCATCAGCCGGCAGCACGGCCACATCTGGGCAGAGCGCCGCAGCGAGGGTGGCTCGCGGCTGGGGTTCAGCCTGCCCCTCGCCAGCCCCTCGCCGGCGGCCTCGACGTAGGGGAAAGTCCCCAGTGCCCCGAGGAGAAGTCGCGATATCGGCCGTGATGACACCGTCGTACCGTCGATCCATGCCCGATGAGCTGACCGCCACCCAGATCGACTTCCGTGCTGCCATGGCCAATCTGTCGGCAGCCGTGAACATCATCACGACCGACGGTGTGGGCGGTCGAGCCGGCATCACCGTCAGCGCGGTCTGCTCGGTCACCGACCAGCCGCCGACACTGTTGATCTGCGTCAACCAGTCGAGCTACACGCACGACATCTTCCGCACCAACCGCCGCGTGGCCGTCAACGTCCTCGGGGCCGGTCAGGAAGACATAGCAATGCACTTCGCCGGCAGGACGTCCGTCCCCATGGCCGAGCGGTTCGACGGTCCGGAGTGGAACCACCAGACCCATGGCGTGCCGGTGCTGACCGGGGCCACGGCGTCGCTGGTCGGCGAGATCGGCGCCGAGGTCACGCAGGGATCGCACACGGTCCTGTTCGTGCACATCGACCACGTGGCTTCGCAGGCGCGCTCTGGCGGGCTCGTCTACTTCCAGCGACAGTTCCATCCCATCATCGCCGAGCCACAGACCGTCTGAAGAAAGCGCCCGGAGAAGACATGGAGGACGTCGTGCACATGACCTTGGTCTGCTACAACGACAACCACGGGTACGGCTGGCGGCACGTGGACCTGTTCGTCCACGACGAGGACGGGCTCGAGGTCAGCTGGGTCCACTGGCAGGCCCCCGCCGACGGCCCGGAGGCGGCGGACGCCGCCACCGCGAGGGTGGAACCGACCTTGGAGCGCACGAGCCCGTGGCACCACGACGTCAGCGCCGGCGGCGTCGACTACTGGACCGCCGACGCGCGCTGGGGCGCCTCATGACCGGACGTCTGTGGGCTCCGTGGTCCCTGCGCGAGCTGGTCACCGAGATCCGCGAGGGCCTCACCACCGCGGAGGCGGCACACGCCAGGGCGAGGGCCACCATCGCCGGGACCGAGTCGCACGTGCATGCCTGGGTCGAGCTGGCTCCTGACGTCGCGCCGACGCCGACCGGAGCACTGGGCGGCGTTCCGCTGGCGGTGAAGGACATCATCGACGTGGCCGGCCTTGCCACCCGATGCGGCTCGGTGCTGCGCGAGAAGGCCGACCCGGCCGTCATGGACGCAGTGATCGTCGACCGGTGGCGACAGGCCGGTGCCGTGCCGATCGGCAAGACCGTCACGACCGAGTTCGCCTACTTCTCGCCAGGACCGACGCGCAACCCGGCAGCCCTCGGGCACACGCCGGGCGGGTCGTCCAGCGGATCCGCCGCGGCGGTCGCGTCGGGCCAGGTCCCGCTGGCGCTGGGGTCCCAGACGGCCGGGTCGGTGATCCGTCCCGCGTCCTACTGCGGCGTGGCAGCGATCGTCATGAGTCAGGGCAGGATCGCCACGACGGGCGTCACCGGGCTGAGCCACAGCCTCGACGCGCACGGCGTCTATGCCGCCTCGGCCTCGGACCTCGGTCTCGCCTGGTCCGCCCTGTCGGGTGAGCCGGACCCCGGGGTGCTCCGACGTCAGCCGCGGCTGCTGCTGTGGACCGCCGGACCGGTGACAGAGGTCGATGCCGACATGGGCGCCCAGCTGCGCTCGGCGTGCGACCGCCTCTCGGCCGCCGGTGCCGTCGTCGATCCCTTCCCCCACGAGGCGCTCGTCGCCGACATCACCCGGGCGCACCCGACGGTCATGGCGTACGAAGCCGCCCGCGAGCGTGCTGCCGAGCTGGCCCGCGCGTCCCAGCTCAGCGAGCCCCTGGCACGTCTGCTGGGCTCCGGGGCCGACACCAGGGCCGAGTCGTACGAGTCGGCTCGCGGCGTGATCGACGGGGCCAGAACCAGGATCGGCGAGTTGCTGGGGGCTTACGACGCCATCATCGGCCCGGCTGCCCCCGGAGCAGCGCCTGACGGTCTGGCCGCGACGGGCGACCCTGTCCTCAGCCGCGCCTGGCAGGCACTGGGACTACCGGTCGTCGCGGTGCCTTCCGCGCTCAGTGCTGCGGGCCTGCCGCTCGGCATCCAGCTGATCGGCCCCTCGTGGCACGAGAGCGACCTGCTGTCGGTCGCCTCCTGGGTCGAGGAGGTCCTGAACGACACCCGGCCGGGTGAGGCTTCGACACCCGCAGGCCGGCGATGAGGTAGGGACGAATGCCTCGCGGATCAGATCTCGACGTCGTGCTGCTGCACATCGCGCACCAGCGCCCCGAGGGTGTCGGCGCCCGTCTTGTCCTTGATGCGCGCGCGATGCACGTCGACGGTCTTGACACTCGTGCCGAGCATGCGGGCGATCGACTTCCGAGGCAGCCCGTCGATGACCAGACGGAGAACCTCCCGCTCGCGAGGGGTCAGGGACTCCGTCCGAGCCATCACGGAGCGACGGTCCGCACCCTCCTCGAAGAGTCGTCTCGCCTCGACCAGCTGCGCCTGGACGACCTCGATCATCCTCTGCGGCTGATAGGGCTTCTCCAGGAAGTCGACGGCACCGTGACGTACCGCGGTGACCGACATCGGGATGTCGCCGTGGGCCGAGCAGAAGATGACGGGTGCCGGGTAGTTCCGCTCCCGCAGCATCTCTTGCAGTCGCAGACCGCTGATGCCCGGCATCCGGACGTCGACGATCAGGACCGCGGGTTCCTGCGGGTCGAACTCGGCGAGGAACGAGGTCGCGTCCGGATAGGTCAGGGTGACGACGCCGATGCTGTGGAACAGATAGGCCAGGGAGTGCCGCACGTCGTCGTCATCGTCGACGACGTGGACGACGGGGACCGTCCCGGGAGTCTGCGGCGCTGTCATGGGGATCGCCCCGGCGGGGGCTCTGCCATGACGACCGACGTCGTCGCATGACTCGACGCGAAGTCGGCTGGCAGCGGGGCCACCAGCACGTTCTCCGTGCGGGTACGACTGATGCGCCACTCGCCACGCTGCCTGCGGAAGGCGTTGTTGAGGCGGCTCGACCTGAGCAGGCCCGTGCCGTCGGAGAACAGCCACGGCTGCACGTGGATCCACTGACCGGTGGCCAGATCGCCGTCGACCGTGATGTGCTCGGAGGTCAGGTAGTGGGCGTTGAGCACCAGCGCCGGATCCTGTTTCTCGCCCCAGAACCGTTCGAAGTGCTCGCGGATCGCGGCGGCACCCTCCACCCGACCGAATTGGCCGTCGTAGTAGTCGCCGACTCCTTCCCACACCGCGTCCTCGGTGTAGAGCTCCATGATCAGGTCGACACGGCGTGACTCGTCGGCGCAGCCGGGCTCCGGGCTCGGGGAGTCGCACAAGAACATGTAGCGCGCCTGGAGGCGGCGCACCGCAGCTTCTCCCTCGAGGGCCGCGATGCGCCGTTCCAGAGCCGCGATCGGATCCGACACGATCAGCGGTACAGAGTCTGGATGTGGAGGTACGCCTCCATGCCTTCGGGACCCAGCTCACTGCCCATGCCGCTGGCCTTCCAGCCACCGAACGGGGCACCTGGATCGGGCAGGTACCGGTTGACGCCGATCGTGCCGGTGTGGATGCGTCGCGCGACGGCTGCGGCCCGATCCTGGTCGGCGCTCCACACCGTGCCGGCCAGCCCGTAGTCGGAGTCGTTCGCGAGCGCCACGGCATCGTCGACGGTGTCGTAGGGGATGACACACAGAACGGGCCCGAAGATCTCCTCCTGGGCCAGCACCGAGCTGTTGTCGACATCGGCGAAGACCGTCGGCTCGACGAACCAGCCCCGGTCGAGGTGTGCGGGACGGCCGCCGCCGGTCGTCACCCGGAACCCGTCTGCCCGCCCCTTGGCGATGTACGACTCCACCTTGTCCCGCTGCGCCTCGGTGGCCATGGGACCGATCACGGTGGCCGGGTCGAGCGCGTCGCCGACCGGGAGCGAGCTCGCGAGACCCGTGACCAGGTCGACGACCTCCTCGTAGCGGCTGCGCGGCGCGAGAATGCGACTGCTGATGAAGCACGTCTGACCGTTGTTGACGATCATCGCCGGCACCAGCTCCTGCGCGATCGCCTCCGGCCGAAGGTCGGCGTCGTCGAGGATGATGCCCGCCGACTTGCCGCCCAGCTCCAGTGTCACGGGGCGCAGGAGACGGCCGCAGGTCTCGCCGATGGAACGGCCGGCGGCGGTCGATCCGGTGAAGGCGACCTTGTCGACACCTGGTTGGGACACGAGGTGGGCTCCGGCTTCACGCCCACCGGGCACGATGTTGAGCACACCGTCCGGCACGCCTGCCGCCTCGGCGGCCTCGGCGAGCACGTACGAGTCGAGCACCGTCTCGGGGGACGGCTTGAGCACCACGGTGCAGCCGGCAGCGAGCGCACCGCCGATCTTGAACGAGGCGAGCACCTGCGGGAAGTTCCATGGGACGATCGCCGCGACGACGCCGAGAGGAACCCGGCGGACCTCGGTCGTACCGCCGACCCGGCCCGGCTCGACCCTGGACCAGCTGGCGCTCCGCGTCAGCTCGGCGTAGTAGCGCAGCACGGTGACGGGGTACTCGCCCTCGAGACCACGGGCCATCGAGATCGGCATGCCGTTCTGGCTGCTCACGAGTCGTGCCATGTCATCGGCCCGCTTCTCGAGCTCATCGGCCAGCCGGTCGAGCACGTCCGCGCGGCGAGCAGGCTCCCAGGCGGCCCAGCCGTCCTGCGCGTCGAACGCGGCGCGGGCGGCCCGGACGGCCGCATCCACGTCAGCCGCACCACCGGAGGGAACTTCGCCGATCTTCTCCTCTGTGCTGGGGTTCACCACCACGATCACGTCGGACGTCGAGGGACGGACGCGGCCGCCGCCGATGTACAAGGTCTCGTGATGCTCCATGGCGTGCTCCTTGATCGATTCGTTGACCCCTCCATGCTCGACCGTGACGCCGAGCACACGGCACCTTCCGGTGCACGGTCTTCCACCCGTCAGTGCACTCGGCACCCGCACGGACGAGACAGACGCACCGGGACCTGCAGCGCAGGGCCCGGCACGTCTGGTCCGACTCACCGGCGGCTCGACTCGCCGCCGGTCGGGCTCACAGCGGAGAGTCGCTGCGCTCCGGCACCACTCCCTCGGTGACCTGCAGCTCGGTGAGGAGCTGCGCCATCTCCATGAACGCCGCGATGTTGCCGGCATCCTCGTTGGCAGCCCGGGCGGCCTCCTCGGTCTCGTACACCCAGACGTCGGTCCACCGACCGTCCTCGGCCCGGCTGAGCAGCGGGACGGCCGCCAGCGCCGGGTGGGCCGCCTTCACGGCGAGGATGGCCTCACGGCGACGGTCCAGGAACACTGCTTCTTCGACGTCATCGGTACGGAAGCTCACGAACTCTGCGAACTGGGGCATGTTTCCTTCTTTCTTCGGGAGGACGTGCGGGGTCTCGATGTCCGGTGCGGCAGCCGCGCAACGGCGGTCGCGCCCGGGCGGGCAGCGGAGGATCAGACCTGGGTCACCTCGGGCTCCCGCAGCCTCAGCGAGGTGCGGTCCTGGACGATGCGGCGGTAGACGAACAGCACCAGGCCGGAGAGCAGCATCACGAGCCCGATCAGGACGTCGCTGGCTCCACCTGCATACGTCAGACCGGGGTTGGTCGCTCCGATCACCAGGATCGTGAGATTGAAGACGCCCAGCACGAGCGCCACGCCGACCCAGGCACGACCGAGGCGGATGGGGCGCGGCCAGGCCGGCCGGTCCTTGCGCAGCAGCACGAACCCGAAGACCGCGAACGTGATCGCCAGGATGTATCCGACGTTGCTCGCGATCAGGATCGCGACCGGGTTGCCGACGAACGTCACGATGACCAGGTTGACGAGCAGCGTGACGACCAGTGCTGTGGCCGGCATCCCCCGGCGGTTGACGGTCCCGAGCTGGCGGATGGTCATGCCCTCGCGGGCGATGCCGAACAGCGCGCGTCCCGCGTCAGCGGATGAGGACACCATGCCGAGGAACAGGGCGGCGCACAGCACCGCCGTGACGACGCCCGAGAGACTGCCGAGGGTCTGCTGAACGCTCAGCACCCCGTAGGTGACGGGGTTCTTCGCGATGGTGTCCTCGCCCAGCTGCCCAGCCGTGGCCAAGGGGATGACGGCGTACACGAAGATCATGAACAGGGCGATCGAGCGGAGAGCCTTGGACGTGTCACGGGTGGTGTCCTTGTACTCCGGTGCGAACGAGGCGCACAGCTCGGTGCCGTACAGGGTCCATGCGCTGACGTAGATCCACACGACGGCGGCCTTCCAGCCGCCGTCGAGGTGCGAGGTCAGCTCGACCGAGTTCCATCCCCCCGCGAGGAACGGGCCGACTGCCAGCACGCCGAGCACCACGATGAACACCGCGCCGATGACCAGGTGCAGGCGCACCGCCACGTGGATGCCGATGAGGTTGAACGCCGTGCAGGCCGCGAGCGCCACGAAGCAGATCACGTGCGCCAGGCCGAAGTCGACGGAGCCGGTCGAGAAGAGGACCCATGTCTGGGACGACAGCCACTGGGCCTGGATCAGGTTGCCGATCGTGAGGCCTGTGAGCGACAGGACGAGAGCCCAACCGCACCAGTAGCCGAAGGTCACCAAGGGACCGATCGGCACGAGGTAGCGGCGCCACGCCTCGGTCGCGTACATCGGCACGCCTCCCGACTTGTCCGGGAACATGGCCGCCATCTCGGCGAACAGCCGATTCTGCATGAGGGCCACGATCGAGAGACCCCCGCCGATGAAGATTGCGGGCCATGCCCCGATCGCGCCGATCATGGCCCCCACGGAGATGAACAGGGAGGTGGAGATCGGCAGTGCGAGCATGAAGCCGTGATGCCAGCGCAGCGTCTTGGGCAACTGCTGTTCTGCGGTGTCTTGCGACATGGTGGTGTCCTCGTGGTGGAAGGTGATGTGGGTGTTCCTGTGTGCGTCGCGGTGGCGGGAGCTCAGCGTGGACGGTGATGGATCGTGCGTGCCACGCCGATGCCGCTCTCGATCGCGCCGTCGATGAAGCCGGCCCAGCCATTGGCGTAGTCGGAGCCCGCCAGGTGGACGCAACCCTCTGCCGTCTGCAGCTCACCCAGCAAGGTCGTGAGCTGCCCGGGCCTGTGCATGCCCCACGTCTCACCCGTGAACGGGTCTCCCGTCCAGTCGTGCCCGGCAACGTCGAGCACCTCCAGGTCAGGTCGGAAGCGGTGCAGCGCCTCGGCCACGGCGTCACGGTCTGCGATGTCCAACCCGGCGCTCCGCGAGCCGAAGGCGCAGATCAGGGTGTCGCCGTCGATCGTATACTCCACCACGCCGAACGACAGCAGCTCGTCGGAGTCGCCCATGAAGGCGAACGGCTCGTGCTCGCCGCGCACGCGTATCCAGACCTTCAGGCCCTGCGAGGCCTGGCCCTCCTTCGAGGCCATCTGCTTGGCACTCGAGAGCCGGGGGCTGAACTCGATCGATCCCAGGACGTTCTGGGGCAGGGTAACGACGACGTCGGATGCGGTGAACTCCTCCCCCGCGGCCGTGCGCACCGTCGCGCCACCAGGCTGGTGGTCGACGCTCAGGACCGAGGTGCTCAGCCTGATGGTGGCGCCCGAGTCCTCCGCGATCGCCGAGGCGAGCGCACGGGTCCCGCCGTCCACCTTGTACGTCCCGCACGCCTCGAACATCTGGTGCCAGCTGCCCAGGGCCGCCGACGCCCAGCGCAGCGCCTGGGTGAGAGCACCCTCCCCGTGCGGGGCGCTGAAGTTGACGCTCCACATGGCGCGCACCAAGGCGTCCTCGACGGGCGGCAGGCCGAGCTCGTCGATGCGATCGGCGATCGACCTGCGGTCCAGGGCCTCCAGGTCGGCGTCGAGCGCCGCGAGGGGTTCGTAGGGCCGGGGAAACCACCGGCAGGCGTCCTCGACGGACGCAGTCATGCCCGGGTCGAGGAGAGCGAAGAACTCGTCGGGCGATCCCTCGTGCCGCTCGTCGGCAACTCGCCACACGACGCTCTCCGGCGGCGGGCTCTGGACGACACCCAGGCCGTAGCGCTGGATCTCCGTCCAGACGAACGGCTGTGCCCAGTGGACCCACGTGCCGCCCAGCTCCACCGGACGGCCCAGCCGCTCATCGACCCAGGTGCGACCGCCCACGCGATCGCGCCCCTCCAGCACCAGGACCGACGAGCCTCGCTGGCTCAGCTCGCGAGCCGCGACCAGGCCGGCGAATCCTGCGCCGATGACGATCACGTCGTAACGGTTGCTCATACCTGCTCCTTCACGCCCCCGGACCCACCCTGCGACTGCGGGGTGATCTTGGTCTCATGAGGATGGAGACAAGTCTGCTCCGGCCGAAGGAGGCCGGCGTGCCTTCTCGTGCACGGAGAATCGCCAATGCGTGCGTCGCCGGTGGTGGCGGACAGCGAGGCCCGTGGCCCGTCAGGCTCCGAGGGCTTGACCGCGGTACTCGCGCGGTGTGCAGGCGTACTCGGCCCGGAAGAGCCGCGAGAAGTGCCGTCCGTCGACCAGGCCCCAGCGAGCTGCGATCAGGCCGATCTGCTGATGCTTGGTGACGGGGTCCACGAGGTCCAGCGCGCAGCGCTCGAGGCGGCGCTTGCGTATCCACGCCGAGACCGTCGTGCCCTCGTCCGCGAACAGCTTGAACAGGTAGCGTCGGGAGATCCCGAGTGCTTCTGCTATCGCATCCGGCGACAGCTCCTCGTCCGAGAGGTGGCGCTCGATGTGCTCCCGCGCCCGCACCATGATGGCCGGGCTGGACATCAGGGGCGCGATCTCGGTCAGCTGCTCGGCGAGGAGCGCCGTGATCATCGACTTGGTGCCGTCGGCGAGCCGTCCCGCGGCCGTGTCGCTGACCGCCCCGGTCTGCGACGTGAGGCTCGTGACGAGCGCTGCGACCGTCTGGCCGGTACCGGTCTGCGCAGCGATCCGTCGCCCGGTCAGCGTGCGGAGAGCCGACGGCTGGAGTGGGATCGCCGTGCGCGGCAGCAGCACCATGGCGGTGCGGAAGGCGGCGTCGTACGTGAACGTGTACGGCCTCGACGTGTCGCACAGCACCATGTCGCCGGCCGTCAACGTGCTCTCGACACCGTCGTGCTCGACCATCGCGGTGCCCGACACCTGCAGCACGAGCTTGTACTGGTCGCCGTCGTCGCGATGGGACGGGTGGAACCCGTGGGCCACCTGCATGGGCCCCGCGTCGAGGACGTTGAGCTGCAGGTCGCCCAGGTCGCAGCCCCTGGCGACACCGAAGAAGGTGTGCGGGGGCCCAGGTCTGGTGTCGAGCGACAGCAGCATCATGCGTGAGATCTCGTCGACCCAGAAGTCGAAGCGGTCCGACTCGTCGATGTGATCGGTGGAGACCAGGGTCTGCATGACGCACTCCATTCTTGACCGTCGCGTGATTCACCTCGAGCGTCGAAGAGCCTGCGTTCGAGTTTAAGCCTGTTGCGGTGGTGGCGGTGCGGTTTCGGCCTTCACCAGGCCGATTCGAGCAGCTCGACGGCTCGAGGCCTCCCCAGGCCGGCTACGCCGCCCTCACCCGCCAGGAGACCGGCAGCGGTGTCGAGCTCTGTCCGGCCGATTCCGAGGTCTCGGAGGCGGACGGCTGCGCCCGCTTCCGAGAACGTCGCGCTGAGAGACGTCGCCAGGTCGCCGTCGTCACGGCCGAGGGCGACGGCGAGCCGACGAGCGGCACCTGGGTCCAGCTCCTGCAGGTAGCGTGCCGACGACGGCAGGATCGCGCTGTGGGTCTGCGCATGTGGCAGGTCGAACGCACCGCCGAGCACGTGGCAGATGGTGTGATGTGCGCTGCCACCCGCGTGAGCGAGGACCGTGCCCGCCATGTGGGCACCTTGGGCCAGGTCGCTGCGGGCCCGGCGCTGCAGGCCCGTCTCCCCGACCCCCAGCAGTCCCGCGGCCAGCAGTCTGGCACCCTCCGTCGCCATGAGGTCGGTCAGAGGGCTCCTCCCACCGGCGAACACCGCGCTGACGCAGTGGGCCAAGGCATTGCCGGCACTCGGCAGGGTGATATCGAGCGGCAGGTCGAAGGCCAACGTCGGATCGAGCAGCACGATCCGCGGCAGGACGGTGTCGGAGCGTCCCGTGCGCTTCACCGCACCGTCCGTGATGCCGTACACGGGGGTGAAGTCCGATCCCGCGTAGGTCGTGGGGACGCTGACGATGGGGAGCCCGGACTCCAGCGCGACGGCCTTGGCAGTCCCCACCGCGGATCCTCCCCCGACGCTCACCAGGCAGTCAGCGCCGAGCTCGCTCGCTCGACGTCGTGCGGCCTCGGCCGTGGCCAGGGGCACGTGTCGCCGGGCCTCGGTGAACACGCCCACGATGCGGTCCGCGAGACCGTCGAGCAGCTCCTGACGGACGGCGAGCTCTCGCGCGCTGGCCACGACCATGACTCGAGCCGCGCCGATGGTGTCGAGCTCGGACGACAGCATCCTCCGGGCGACCCCCTCGCCAAAGACGACCCTCGGACCTCGGAGAGTCAGTGAGAACGCGGCTGCCGGACGGACCTGCTCAGACCCGTCCATACTTGGCCACCTTGTCCTCGTCGATCGTCACGCCGAAGCCCGGGCCTGCCTGCATCAGCAGGTTGCCGTCCCGGTACACGGCCGGTTCGTTGGTGATGTCATCGGCCAGGATCAGCGGACCGAACAGCTCGGTTCCCCAGTCCAAGGATGCTGTCGAGCTGAACACGTGCGCCGATGCCGCCGTGCCGAGCGAGGTCTCGATCGTCGTGCCGCCGTAGCATCCGATGCCCGCCGCTTCGGCAACCGCCGCCACCTGACGGACTGATCGGATGCCACCGCTCTTGGCGATCTTCAAGGCGAAGGCATCGGCCGAGCGATCCTGCGCGATGCGGATCGCATCCGACGCCGTCCAGACCGACTCGTCTGCCATGATGGCCAGCGAGCTGTTGTCCCGCAGGGATGCGAGGCCACCGGTGTGGGCTGCCGGGAGCGGCTGCTCGACGAGCGTCACGCCCGCCTCCGCGAGGACCGGGAGCCACCGGCGCGCGGCGTGCTCGTCCCACGACCCGTTGAGGTCGACCGAGATGCGCGCGCGATCGCCGATTGCCTCGGCCACCTTCGCGACACGCAGCACGTCCTGTTCGGCGGGCATCGCCCCCATCTTGAGCTTGAACGAGCCGTGCCGTCCCGTGTCGAGCAGGTGCTGCGCCTCCGCGACGAGCACGTCAGCAGGCTCGGCCCCCATCGCCCACGTGACCGGAAGACGATCACGGTGCCGACCGCCCAGCAGCTGGTGCACCGGCACGCCGAGGGCTCGGCCGGCCGCGTCCCACGCCGCCATCTCGACACCGGCGCGCGCGAAGGGCGCACCCCCTGCGACCTTGGCCAGGCGGAGGGCGAGCGCCTCGACGCCCAGGACGTCGTGCCCGATGACCTGAGGCGCGAGGTATCGGTTGACCAGCACCTCCATGCCCTCGATCGACTCCCCACCCCACCACGGGCCGCCGGGGACGACCCCCTCGCCCCAGCCGACCGTGCCGTCCTCGACCTCGAGCCGGACGAGCAGCACCGCCTGCGTGTCCATCTCGGCTGTCGCGAACTTGTGCGGCCGGATGAGCGGGATGTCGAGGATCCACGTCCGCAGGTCGACGACGCACAGGGCGGACGCGCCGTCCGGACGAGCCCCTGGGGTCACGTGTGATCCGGTGCCGCGGCCCCGCTGAAGGCGAAGTCGTAGCTGACGTCGATGAAGGGCTCGCTGAGCCCGTGGCTCGCCGCCCGATCGAGGTCGTCGATGAGCTCGGGGCGCAGGAGGAGCTCGTCACGCACCGCGTTGGCGACATCGCTGTCGAGGTACTCGCCGCCCTCGAAGTACAGCTGCGACGTCCGCTCGCCGAAGTGCTCGTGCCGGAGCTTCAGGTGGACGTGGGCCGGCCGGAAGAAGTGGCGCCCCAGCGTGTTGAGCAGGATCCCGGTCGGTCCCTCCTTGGGAATCTCGTACGGCGGCGGAGCGATCGTGCGGACCGCGAACCGACCCTCGTCATCGGTGACGAACCGGCCACGCAGGTTCCAGTCGGGGACGCCGGGGTGGATCTGGGAGTACTCGCCTGCTGCGTCGGCGTGCCACAGGTCGAGCTCCGTCTGCGCGAGCGGCGCGCCGTCCTCGGTCGTGACCTGTCCTCGGAAGATCATCGGGATGCCTGCTTCGTCCGAACGCATCGGCATGACAGGGGTCGGACCGTCGAGCCAGGGGGCTCCCGGAAGGTAGAAAGGTCCCTCGATGGCCTCGATGCTGCCCTCTCGCCCGTGGTTGCCGACGTCAGTCGCCGCGGCCTCGAGGAAGACGTCGAACATCAGACTGGCTTCGCCCGCCTGCACCTCGGCGATGATCAGGTCGGTAGCGGCCCGGTACTCGTCGTGAGTGATGCCGTGCTTGCCGATGAACTCCACGAGGAGTCGCTCCAGGTCCTCCAGCACCGTGATGACGCGCTCTTGACTCATGTCTCACCTTCCGTAGTCGCAATGCGACTACTTATGCCGCATTGCGTGTTCGTGTCATACTGCGCTGAACAACTTCTACGTGTCAAGGAGTGGGCAGTGACGGATGAGCGGCGCGACCACCTTCAAACGCTCGAGCGCGGCCTGGAGGTCATCGGCGTCTTCACGGGCCGCGGCCCGCTGCTCAGCCCTGCCGAGATATCCGAGCTGACCGGCCTGTCGAAGCCCATCGTCCGGCGCATCGTGCTCACGCTCGAGCGGCTCGGCTACGCGCGCAATCACGAAGGGCACTTCGCGCTCACGCCCAAGGTGCTCGAGCTCGGATACGCCTACCTGTCGTCGGTCCGGCTGTCCGACATCGCGCGTCCACCGATGGAACGGCTCACCGACACCACCGGCGTCGGCACCTCCCTCGCCGCACTCGACGGCGACGAGATCGTCTACATCGATCGCGTCCAGCGCGGGCGGGTGGCCAGCGTCAGCCTGGCCGCCGGGGCCCGACTCCCCGCCCACGCGACCGCCATCGGCCATGTCCTGCTCGCGCACTCACGCCCCTCGGAGGTCGAGGCCGTGATCGACGGCCGGACGCTGCCGGCGCTCACCGAGCAGACGCTGACCCAGCCCGCGCACCTGCGAGAGCGATTCGCCATCGTGCGCGAGCGGGGATGGGCGGTCGTGGACCAAGAACTGGAGATCGGCCGGCGGTCGGCTGCCGCACCGGTCTTCGACAACGACGGTCGCGCCATCGCGGCACTGGCTCTGTCCTGCGGGACCATGGAGTGGTCGGTGGATCGCATCGTCGACGAGCTCGTCCCGCTGCTGGTGGGGGCCGCCGGCCAGATCACCGCCGCGCTCGGCGCCGGTCGACGGGAGAACTGACGATGACGCACCCCCTGCACGACCGTCGACCAGCCGACCTGCCCCGCTACGAGCAGCTGCTCGAGCGGACCGATGCGCCGGCCGGCTCGAGCTGGGGACTCTTCGGCGCCGACGACCAGATCGGCACCCTCAACTTCCTGGCCTGGAACGACCTTCGCGAGGCAGCGACCGAGGTCCGCACCGGGACCGCGTTCTCGCTCGACCTGCCGTCCACCGCGATCAGCAGCTCGCTGGCACCGACGAGGAGTCCCGTCGAGCACCACATCTTCCAACGGACCGAGCACCACAGGGACGAGTGGCTCGACCGCTTCTACACCCAGTACGGATCCCAGCTCGACGGGCTGCGTCACATCGGCCACCCCGACCATGGCTTCTACAACGGTGCTGACAGCAGCCGCTTCGTGCCCGGCGACGACCTGCTGAGCATCCACCACCTCGCATCGTTGCCGATCGCCGGCCGGGCGGTGCTGATCGACGTCGACCGGTACCTACGTGCTCAAGGCCGGCCCATCGATCACCACTCGAGTGACACCGTGACCGCGGCCGACCTCGACGAGGCCGTGGCCTCCCAAGGGACGACCATCCGTCCCGGTGATGTCGTGCTCATCAGGTTCGGCTGGTTGACCTGGTACCTCGACCACGCACCGGCGGCTGTGAAGGAAGGCCTGAGCTCGGAGCTCGTCCACCCCGGTCTGGAGCAGTCCCACGACGTCCTCGCCTGGCTGTGGGATCACCGGGTCAGCCTGATCGCCGCCGACAACTTCGCCCTCGAGTGCTGGCCGGCGTCTCCGGACAGCCCCTTCTACACCCGCGCCGAGCTCGCGGACGGCAGCCGCGACCCGCACTCGGGGATCATGCACCGTTCGCTCATCGGCCTGCTCGGGATGCCGATCGGGGAGCTCTGGGATCTCGACGAGCTGGCCACGGCGTGCGCGGCCGCACGACAGTGGTCCGTCCTGCTCACTGCCGCCCCGCTCACGATCGTCGGCGGAGTCGGGTCTCCGGCCAATGCGATCGCGATCCTGTGACGCGCGGAGCCAGCACCATCTGACTGCTTCCCTCCGACTCGTTCCTCGTCGTCGGAAAGAGGATCG
>JBEVGQ010000213.1:0-2568 GCA_040511655.1 Aeromicrobium sp.
CGGCTGACCCGGCGAACCCTGCTCGCCGGCGCCTGAGGACCTCAGCTCACCGGTCCGGATTGTTGTCACTCTCATGACGAGAGTGCCAGCGTCATGTTTAGCACTCTCCCCTGGCGAGTGCAAACGATGTCGAGCCACTCCGGACGCCGTGCCAGGTGCTTCTCCGTCGTCGCCTGCGACGACGGGGAGGCCCTCCTCGAGGCGTGCGACGAGATGATCCCGCCGCACGTGCGCCCCGAGGTGGCCCCCGTCCCCGACTGACCCACCCCCACGAATGGCCAGTCGGTTGCGGGCATGAGGATCAGGGCATCTGGATCATCCTGATCGAGCTGCTGATGGCGCTGATCGCCGACGCGAAGATCGGGCCGAGCTCCGCGCCCGTCGCGGCGCAGTAGTAGTAGTCGCCGTCGCTGTTCTCGACCGTGCGCATCGTGGTGGTGGCGCAGGTGTTGTCGGCGTCGCTCGCGGCTCCGTCGGCGTCGACCGACGCCGCCGCCGACAGGTAGTTGCGCACCCAGGGAGCGCGCGGCGTCTGGGCCTGGCCCGAGGAGTTGATCGCTCGCTCGCACGGTGCCGCGTTCGCGTCGCCGAAGCCGATGGTGATGACGAGGATCCCGGCCGCCTTGACCTGGTTGGCGACCGCGTTGAAGTTGTCGCATCCCTTCTTGCCGTTGCCGTTGCCGTAGAAGTTGCGGTCGGTCCCGACGTCGCCGCTCGTGGTCAGGTTGGTGCTGCCGCCGTTGAGCACCTCGTCGGGCTGGCCGTCGGTCTCGAAGATGATGACCTTCCTCGGCGTTCCCTGGCGCGCCGGCAGCGACGAGAGGTTGTTGCTGTCCATGTTCAACAGGTACCGAGCAGCACCCTTGATGGCGCCGGCCAGGTGGGTGCCGAACTTTCCCTGGTCCGACGCCGGCATGCAGTTCAGACCCTTGACCATGGTGCTCGCCGCGTTGAGCGTCTTCGTCGTCGTTCCGGTGACGTAGTTGTTGCTGAAAGGCACCGGAACCCACTTGCCACCGTTCGCGTTGTCGCTCGCCGGGGTGTCCTCGGTGACGCAGGAGCTGTTGTTCTTGCTCTTGTGGATCGTGGCCAGGGCGACGTACTGCTGCGTCGGGTCCATCTTCAGCAGGACGCTCTGGATGCCGCTGACCATCGCAGCTCGGTCCGCGGCGGCCATGCTCGGCGTGCGGTCGGCCACGATCACCACGTCGAGCGGGTTCGGCGACTCGCTGCCGCAGGCGCCTTTGCACGCGACCGATGACACCGCCCCGGTGTCGCCCTGCTTGACGCCGATGACCGGGGCGAAGTCGAACGGCACGACTTTGGAGTCGGCGGCCCGCACGGTGTTGCAGATGTCGCCCTCCTCCGCGATGCAGGGGATCGCACACAGCTTGGTGTTGCAGCGCAGGCCCGGGTAGTGGGCGACGTCGTACGGCGCCGTGCCGGGGTTGCACGTCGACGGGATCTGGGTCGCCTTCACCGTCTTGAGCGCTCCGGTCGAGGCGACCACGCACCACAGGTCGACCTGGGGGACGACCGACGGGTCGTTGGCCTTCGCCATCGCCAGCGCCGCCGCCTTCGCGCCGACCCCGTCGCCGGGCAGGGCGTACGCCCCCGCGTGGGCCGCCGTGTCCAGGGTGTCGTGCAGCGTCTGGCGGGTCAGCGACTTCTGGGTGATGTCGACGGCCAGCGCAGCGCAGGTGAAGAGAACGACCACCAGCATCGCGACCAGGACGGCCACGGCGCCGTCTTGTCCGCGCTCCCGGATCTGCCGGGTGCTCATTCGATCCTCATCCGGCTGGTCTTCACCAGGCTGATCGTGCTGCCGCCGAACATCGGCCCCACCGGGGTGACCCACGGGTGCACGTAGGTGACCTTGACGACGGCGGTACCACCCGACGCAGCGTCGGTGTCGTAGTTCGCGCACGCCGTGCCGGCGGGCTTGGTGCAGGTCACCGTCACCGTGAGGGTCCCGGGCAGCCCGGGCAGGTAGTCCTTGACCGTCTGCACGACCTCGGCCTTGCTGCCACCGACACTGGCGGTCCGGACACCCTCGCGGGCGGCGTTGTTGATCACGGTGTCGCGGTTGAGCATGTAGCCGAAGTCGACGACCCCGAACAACAACAGGCACAGGAACGGGACCAGCAGCGCGAACTCCACCGCTGCGGCACCGCGTTGGTCACTGGCATTCCTCACCGCACATCTCCTCGAGCGTCCCGTCGGCGTGGCTGTGTGATTCTTGAGTTAGGCAAGCCTTGGCTGCGCACGATGCTCGCTCGGCGCGGCACGTGCCTATGTTTTCGTTACATCGACTTTCCGTGGGCTAGACCGATGGGCGCTCGTTGTTACCCAACCGTCGACATTTCCCTGCTGGGCTGTCGATGGCGCGCAGGTCCGCGCGTCATCACGGCGTACCTGTCCGATGACAGACTCCGACCAGGAGGGATCCCATGACCGAGTCGATGTCGCAGTACGTCGTGTTGTTGCCGGGTGACGAGGCCGAGTGGGAGGCCGCACCCGAGGAGCGCCGCCAGGCGACCTACGCCCAGCACCGCGAGTTCGCCAAGC
>JBEVGQ010000214.1:0-8986 GCA_040511655.1 Aeromicrobium sp.
GCTCTTCCGATCTCGGCCTGACCTGCCGGTCGGAGACACGCGCGACCTCCGGTTCCGCACGTCGGTGCAACTCCAGAGGGGCGGGTGGAAGCGACGTGCGCGAGCACGATCAGATATGGGCGGGCTGTGTCCACCAAGCACCGCATCACGCGACTGAGGCTCCATCCCTCCCCGGAACAGCAGGGAGGAATGGAGCCTCTTTCGTGCGGTGGCGGTGGGATTTGAACCCACGGTGGGCGTGAACCCACACAACATTTCGAGTGTTGCACCTTCGGCCGCTCGGACACGCCACCGCCGAGTACCTTACCCGAGGCTCTCGGAGGGGCCGAACCGGCATCCTGCGCGACAATGGCTGGGTGCAGACCACGACCCTCCACGAGCTGACCGCGCGGGCCGAAGGCCTCGTGGTGCCGGGCCGGCGCAGCATCCTCGGCATCTGCGGAGCACCAGGGGCTGGCAAGTCGTCGCTGGCCGCCGCAGTCGTCAAGCGGCTGGGGGCGCGCGGCGTCGGCGCCGTCCAGGTGCCGATGGACGGCTTCCACCTCGCCGACGTCGCGCTGGTCGAGCGGGGTCTGCTGGAGCGCAAGGGTGCGATCGAGACGTTCGACGGGCACGGGTACGTCGCACTCCTGCGCCGGCTCCGCGACGAGCTCGACCACGACGTCCTCGCGCCGACGTTCGAGCGCGAGCTCGAGCAGCCGCTCGCCGGCGCGGTCACCGTCCCGCCCTCCGCGACGCTGGTCGTCACGGAGGGCAACTACCTGCTCGACGACGCGACCCCATGGCCCGAGGCGCGGGCCTTGATGGACGAGGTGTGGTTCGTCGACCTCGATGACGGACGCCGACGCTCGCGCCTGGTCGACCGGCACGTCAAGCACGGCAAGCCTCGCGACGCGGCGCAGGCGTGGGTCGACTTGATCGACGAGCCGAACGCGCGGCGCGTCATCGCCCGTCGGGACCATGCCGATCTGGTCGTGCGGGAGTGATCCACGGGTCGACGCCGACACCGAACACCCACCGGCGTCCGGGCCACTCCGTCAACGACCACACCTGACGTCGCTGCGGCCAGTGCGCGACGTCCTCGGGGCCGGTCGGCAGCACGCCCCGGTGCCGGTGGAGGTGGCCGGGTCGCCCGACCCAGAGGTCACCCGGACGTCCCTCGCCGGCGCTGGCCGTCACGGCCCAGGTCTCGCCGACGAGCGTCGCGCCCTGCATGCGGGGCTGCCCGTCGTGCAGCTCGAGGGCCGCGCTGCGCCCGTGCTCGTCGCCACGCAGCAGCTGGGTGTCACGGTCGAGCGGGAACCGGACGAGGCGATGGGTCGGGCTGTCCTTCGTGCCGTACTCGCCGGCCACGAGGCTGTCGACCTCGGCGCCGCGGTCGAGCGACAGGAACGAGTACGTCAGCGGCTCGTGGTCGGCATCCTGCTCGGCCGCGTAGAACGACGCCTGCGGCAGGACGTACCGGTAGCCGCGGGCCCGCACGCGGTTGCGCACGTGGGTGATGTCGTCGAGCCGGAACACCCGGACGCCCGCGCCGCTGCCGGCGACGAACAGGTGGTTGCCGTACCAGACGATGCCGCCCGCGTGCACGCGCATGGGACGCAGCAGGTGCAGCGGCCCGACCTTGACGGGCTCGACCAGCAGCACATGCCGGTAGACGGGCGCGGCTCCGTCGACGTCGACCACGACCGTGATGCGCGAGCCGAGCAGGCGCCGTCCGAACCGTCCGTGCGCGTACCAGCTCGTCAGCAGGACGTCGCGACCCTCGAACCTCCCCGTGGTGGCGTCGTGCCCGTAGGCGTCGGCGGACGTCGTGATGCCCTGCGGCCACCAGTGGTCGGTGGCGGCGTCGCGTGCGTCCCACGTGAACCCCTCGGCGACCGCCTCGCCCGGCACGTCGACGCGGCGGGCGACCCGGTTGGTGTCGGCGACGACGGCCCGCAGACCCACCCGGCGGAAGCCGCGCCCCAGCTCGTGAAGCGGCCCCGCCAAAGCAAGCCGGAAGCGAGAGCCAAGGTCGTCAGACACCAATCCACCCTAGGCGGGCCTCGAGCATCCGCGGGCTAGGCCCGCGGGCCCTCCGCGATCGAGCGGAAGGTCTCGCTGAACAGGTCGAACTCGTCGTCGCGCGAACGACCCGTGCCGGCACCCTTGAGCAGGCTCGCCAGCTCGGCCGTCGCGCGGTCGATGCGCTGCTCGAGCGCCTGAGCACCCTCGGCACCCCAGTCGTGCGTCGACGCGAACACGCCGGTCGGCACGACGAGCGCCTGCATGTAGGCGAACAGCGGGCGCAGGGTGTGCTCGATCGCGAGCGAGTGCCGCGCCGTCCCCGCCGTCGCGGCGAGCAGCACGGGCTTGCCGATCACGGCGTCGGTCTCCATGACGTCGAAGAACGACTTGAACAGGCCCGGGTACGACGCCTTGTAGATCGGCGTCGCGACGATCAGGCCGTCCGCGGCGGCGACCTTGTCGAGGGCGTCCTGCAGCCGCGGCGAGGCGAAGCCGGTCAAGGTCGCATCGACCACGTCGTGCGCCAGCTCTCGCAGCGTCACAACCTCGACGGACACGTCACCGGTCTGCCGTCCGAGCGACTCGACGAGCCGGTCGGTCAGCAGGCGCGTGCTGGACGTCTCGCTGAGGCCGGCGGTGATCGCGACGACGGTGCTCATGCGGTGACCTCCTCGGAGGCGAGCTTCGCGTCGCGGGCGGCCACGCGGTTGGCGTGCGTCGGCGCGTCGGGCACCCCGGCCGGACGCCGGGCGTCGAACTCGGCCCGCAGCGTCGGGAGGATCTCGCCGAGCAGGTCGAGCTGCTCGAGGACGGTCTTCAGCGGCAGGCCCGCGTGGTCGACGAGGAACATCTGGCGCTGGTAGTCGCCGAAGTAGTCGGCGAATGCGAGCGTCTTCTCGATGACCTCCTGCGGGCTGCCCACGACGAGCGGCGTCTGGGCCTGGAAGTCCTCGAGCGACGGCCCGTGCCCGTAGACCGGGGCGTTGTCGAAGTACGGCCGGAACTCGTTGATCGCGTCCTGGCTGTTCTTGCGCATGAAGAACTGGCCGCCGAGGCCGACGATGGCCTGCTCGGGCGTGCCGTGCCCGTAGTGCTCGTAGCGCTGCCGGTAGAAGTTGATCAGCCGGATGTAGTGCTCCTTGGGCCAGAAGATGTTGTTGGCGAAGTAGCCGTCGCCGTAGTACGCGGCGATCTCGGCGACCTCGGGCGTGCGGATCGAGCCGTGCCACACGAACGGCGCGACGCCGTCGAGCGGGCGCGGGATCGACGTGAAGCTCTGCAGCGGCGTGCGGAACTTGCCCTCCCAGTTGACGACGTCCTCGTCCCAGAGACGGCGCAGCAGCTGGTAGTTCTCGATCGTCAGCTCGACGCCCTTCGAGGGGTCCTTGCCGAACCACGGGTAGACCTGGCCGGTGTTGCCGCGGCCCAGCACGAGATCGGCGCGGCCACCCGAGAGGTGCTGCAGCGTCGCGTAGTCCTCGGCCATCTTGACCGGGTCGTTGGTCGTGATGTGAGCGATCGACGTCGACAGGATGATGCGCTCGGTCTGCGCGGCGATGAAGGCGTGCAGCGTGCTGATCGCGCCCGGGACGAAGCCGGAGTCGTGGTGCTCGCCGACCGCGAACACGTCGCCGCCGATGTCCTCGACCTTCTTGGCGATCGTGACGAGCGCCTTGAGCTTGTCGTTCTCGGTCGGGATCGAGCCGTCGGTCGGGTCGACCGTCAGGTCGCCGACGCTGAAGATGCCGAACTGCATGCTGCCCATACGAGTCTCCTTGCCCGAGCCGGCGACGGATGCACACTGGCTTGTTTAATGTTCAACTAGAATAGCATCCGGAGTATTCCGGCGCGATCTAGTCCTCGATGTGCGGCTGCCCCGTGGACGCGCTGGTGCCGCCGTCGACCGTCAGCGTCGCACCGGTGATGTAGGCCGCGTCGTCGCTGGCGAGGAAGAGGACGGCCGGCGCGACGTCCTCGGGACGGCCCGGACGGCCGAGGGCGACGCGGTTGGTGAACTTGGCGATCAGCTCGTCGTCCTCGGTCATCGACTCGGTGATCGGGGTGATCGTGAAGGCCGGCGCAACGGAGTTGAGCCGCACGCCGCGTCCGCCGTAGTCGAGGGCGAGCGACTCGATGAAGTTGCGCACCGCGGCCTTGCTCGCGTTGTAGAGCGACTGGCCCCAGTCGCCGCGCATCGCCGAGACCGACGAGACGCCGACGAGGTTGCCGCCGACGCGCTCCAGCTCGGGCAGCGCGCTGAGGGCCAGGTTGACGAAGCCGTCGATGTTGGTCGTGCGGATCCGCTCCCAGTGCTCGCCGGCGGTCTCGGTGAACTCACCGCTCGCGAAAGCGGCCGCGTTGTTGACCACGACGTCGAGCTGCCCGAAGCGCTCGACCACCGCGGCCACGAGCGCCTTGGCGTCCGCCGGGTCGCCGACGTCCGAGACGACGGCCAGCGTCCGCTGCTCGGGCTGACCCTCGAAGGTCTCCCGCAGCTTGTCCTCCCGGCGTCCCGAGATAGCGACGTTGGCGCCGTTGTCGAGGAAGGCGAGGGCGATGGCCTGGCCGATGCCGGTGCCTCCCCCGGTGACGAGGACGGTCTTGCCTGCGAAGCCATACGAGTTGTGGGTCATGCCCGGTTCAACGAGCCGCGGCCGACGAGCATTCCGGGCGCCGCCGCCGTGCGGACGTCATCACGTCCGCTGCATCGCAGGTACTGATGTGATGACGTCCCACCAGACCGGCCCGGACGTCATCACGTCAGTACGTGGATCGCCACATCGGTGATGACGTCCGCGCGACGTGTCAGAGCACGTGCTTCTGCCAGCCGCCCTCGCGGCCGATCTCCTCGAACCCCATCTGTTCGTTGACGTCGAGCATCGGACGGTTCTCCTCCGCGTTCCACGTGACCACGGCCTCGACCGACGGGAACGCCGCCACGAGCTGCTCGGCGTTGGCCTTCTTCAACAGCATGCCCAGACGACGACCGCGGTGGTCGGTGAGCACCAGCGTGTCCTCCTGCACCGCGACGGCGTCGCCCTCGGACACGATGATCTCGGTGAACCCGGCCAGCACCCCCGACGGCACGTGCTCGACGGCTGCCGTCAGCATCGTGCGGCCGCTCGACGCGATGCGCTCGTCGTGCTCGCGCACCCGACCCTCGTCCCACGGGTCGGGCACGATCACCATCCCCGCCGATGGGGCGTCCGTGCTCATGCGGGTGCGCAGCGCGGCGAGCTCGTCGATCCACTGGCCGGGGGTCGGTCCGGTCCACGCCAGCACGCGGTAGTCGTCGCTGGCGCCCGCTGGCGCGGGGAGCGCACCCGCTCGCAGCCGATCCGCGTCGAGCAGGCTGATACGCGTCACCTGCTCCAGTGCATAGCCGTGCGCCCGAAGGAACCGGACGCCCGGATCGTCCGCCGGCAGGTCACCGAACCCCGTCGGCGGCTCGACGCGCGCGCCGCCGTCACGCACCGAGTGGGCGACGGCCACCTTGAGCACGGGCGCGCCGGCGTCGGTCGCGGCCGCCTCCGCTGCGGCGAGCAGAGCCGTCCCGATGCCGCGGCGGCGATGCGCAGGCAGCACGTCGACCATCAGGTAGGCGCCGGTCTCGGGGGTCAGTGGACGCGTGGTGATGATGGCCCGCCCGACCATGACGCCGCCGTCGCGCGCCACGAGGTGCCGGCGGGCACGGGTGCCGGTGCTGACGTACTCCGAGAGCATCTCGTGCAGGCCCATCGCCAGCAGGTCGGTGCCCAGCGTGTGCGTCTCGACGTCATTGCGCAGCGTCGCGTACTCGATGAAGTCTCCACCGCCGGGAGCGTCCAGGGCGGCCGGCATGACCAGCTCGTCGATCGTGAGGTTCATGCGTCGAGACGCTACGTCACGATCTGGCGCAGGGCTCGGTCGGACGCCGCCAGGTCGTCGCGGTCGTAGGTCGACGTCGAGGCCATCAGCTCATCGGCGCCGGTGCGCGCGGCGAGCTCGGTCAGGCGCTGCTCGACCGTGGCCGGCGATCCGGCGACGGTGCGGTCGAGCGAGGTTTCGACACGCTTGGTCAGCTGGGGGCTCCACGACTGATCGCGGATCGATGCGACCGGCTCCAGCGGCGGAAACTCGCCGGTCTGCCGCGAGCGGGCCATCGCCCATGCCTCGGGCAGGGCGAGCTCGCGGGCAGCCGCGTCGTCGTCCGCGACGAGCACGTCGAGCGAGACCGTCACGTACGGCTCGGGCACGAGGTCGCTGGAGCGGAAGTCGCGTCGGTACGCGGCGATGGCGCCGGCACCGGCGTCCGTCCAGAGCACCGGGCCACCGATGACGACCGGCAGGCCGAGCCTGGCGGCGATCTCGAGCCCACGCCCGGTGGCCAGCAACGACATCGGCACCGGCGCCTCGGCGACAGGATGGGCCGTGACAGCACCGAGCCCGTGCAGCAGGCTGCGCAGCTCGTCGACGTCCGCTTCGAAGGTGTCGGTCGCGTCGAGGTCGGCGCGCAAGGCCTCGCGGACGGGCACGGTGAAGCCGACCGAGCGGCCCACGCCGAGGTCGATGCGTCCTGGGTGGAGCGCCTCGAGCATCAAGAACTGCTCGGCGACGACGAGCGGCTGGTGGTTGGGCAGCATGACCCCGCCCGAGCCGAGCCGGATGCTCGACGTCCGGGCCCCGATCGCGGCCAGCAGCACCGGCGGCGAACCGCTCGCGATGCCGGGGACGGCGTGGTGCTCGGCGACCCAGAACCGCTCGTAGCCGAGCCGCTCGGCCGAGACGGCCCGCTCGATCGAGCCGGTCAGCCCTTCCGCCTCGGGACGCCCGAGCCGCGTCCGCGACCGGTCGAGCAGCGAGAGCCTCATGCCTGGGTCAACCCACCCGCGACACTGCCTGTTCCCGTGCCGGAATCCCACGAGGCCGTGGTGTTCAGCGGTGAGTGGCGAAGAAGGCTCGCAGCAGCTCGGACGACTCGGCGGCCCGGACCCCGCTGACGACCTCCGGACGATGGTTGAGCCGGCGGTCGCGGACGACGTCCCACAGCGAGCCCACCGCGCCGGCCTTGTCGTCGAACGGCCCGAAGACCAGCCGGTCGAGGCGCGACGCCACGACCGCACCGGCGCACATCGTGCAGGGCTCCAACGTCACGACCAGCGTGCAGCCGTGCAGCCGCCACTCCCCCAGGGTCGCCGCAGCCTCGCGGATGGCGACGATCTCGGCGTGGCCCGTGGGGTCGCCGTCGCGCTCGCGGGTGTTGCGCCCGCGGCCGATCACGTCGCCGGACGCATCGACCACGAGCGCGCCCACCGGCACGTCGCCCTCGGCCGCGGCCTGGCGGGCGAGGTCGAGCGCCTCGCCCATCCACTCGTCGTGGCTCACCCGAGGACGGCCTCGAGCTCGCCCCCGAAGCCGAGCCGCTCGGCCACGTCGAGCAGGACGTCGTCGGGGTAGAGGTCGTCGTCGTCGCACAGCGCACCGAGATCGGACCCCGTCATGCCGAGGTCGCTGAGGATCTCGAGGTCGCCGACAGCCTCTGCATCGCCGTCGGCGCCGGCTCCGGGCGCGAGGTCGAGCAGGTCGGCGACCCCGCCGGCCAGCGGCCAGTCGTCGATCGCCGTGACGTCCGAGAGCATGACGCGGACGTGCACGCCCGAGCGCCGCACGATGACGAAGAAGTCGTCGTTCATCGAGACCAGGCCCAGCACCCCGACGTCGGACGGGAACCGGCCGAGCGCCTCGCGGAGGTCGTCGATGTCCTCGCCCAGCCGAGGGTCGAGCTCGACGACCTGCCACCGTCCCTCGTCGTGGTACGCGGCAACGGCGAAGTCGACGTCGTCCTCGGCCATGTCGTGCCTCTCGTGAGGGAAGGCCCCTTGTTGGGAACGTCTCCTCTGCGATGGTGACAGACCACGTGTCGCCGCCGCTACTCTCGACGCATGCAGGTACACGTCGCCGACCACCCGCTCATCTCGCACAAGCTGACGCTGCTGCGCGACGAGACCACCGACTCCCCCACCTTCCGCCGGCTCGCCGACGAGCTCGTGACGTTGCTGGCGTACGAGGCGACGCGCGAGGTGCGCGTCGAGGCCGTCGACGTCAAGACGCCGGTCGCGATGGCCCGCGGCGTGCGGCTCAGCGACCCCCGGCCGCTCGTGGTGCCGATCCTGCGCGCCGGCCTCGGGATGCTCGAGGGCATGCAGCGCCTCCTGCCGACGGCCGAGGTCGGCTTCCTCGGCATGGTGCGCAACGAGGAGACCTTCGACCCGGTCACGTACGCCGAGCGTCTGCCCGACGACCTCACCGGACGTCAGTGCTACGTCCTCGACCCGATGCTGGCGACGGGCGGCTCGCTGGCGGCGGCGATCCACTTCCTGGTCAAGCGCGGCGCCGACCACATCACGGCCGTCACGCTGCTCGCCGCCCCCGAAGGCGTCGCACGCATCGAGGCCGAGCTCGAGACCATCGGCGTCCCGGTGACGCTGGTGACGGCCGGCCTCGACGAGAAGCTCAACGAGCTCGGCTACATCGTCCCGGGCCTCGGCGACGCCGGCGACCGCTTGTACGGCGTCGTCGACTGAGCGCGCTCAGCGCGCGAACGTCGACGGCGGGTTGAGCGCGACGCGGCGAAGCCGCCGTCAGACGAAACCCGGTGAGCGATCAGGCTCGAGTGGTTTCGAGGCTCGGCCGCAGGCGGCCTCGCACCTCAACCGGCGAGACGGCTACAGGGCCTTGAGGATGTCCTCGACGCGCTCCTTGGCGTCGCCGAACAGCATCTGCGAGTTCTCGCGGAAGAACAGCGGGTTCTGCACGCCGGCGTAGCCCGTGGCCATCGACCGCTTGAAGATCACGACGTCGTGAGCCTCCCACACCGTCAGCACCGGCATGCCCGCGATCGGACTGCTCGGGTCCTCGGTCGCGGCCGGGTTGACCGTGTCGTTGGCGCCGATCACCAGGACCACGTCGGTGTCCTTGAAGTCGTCGTTGATCTCGT
>JBEVGQ010000215.1:0-12257 GCA_040511655.1 Aeromicrobium sp.
CGCGCTCCTCGAATCACGGCGCATCGGCCGGCTGGAGCATCGACTGTCGGAGCAGTGGGACGCGACGCGCAGCGGCGCACGGCCGGCCACAGCACACATCGTGGACCGAGACGTGCACCTGGTGGAGCACGGAGGCGTCTCTTCGTTCGCCGTCACGGTCGAGACCGACGACGGTCGCCGTGTCAGTGCGCGGTGGCACCGGTCGAGCCCCATGAACGCAGGCAGGGAGCTGTTGCAGCCGCAGGTCCCCGGTGTCGGCGCAACCGTCAGGATCTGGGCTGTCCCCGGGGCCTCCGTCGACGCCCCGCACGTCATCGAGGCCCTCGACCCCACTGCTGTGCCGTCCCGCGAACGTACGGACTAGCGATCACCGACGTCGGCGGCGATTCAACTGTAGGACGGGACCGCGGCTGCTCCACGTACGATTGACCAGTCATGACGAAGACCTACGAAGTGCGCACCTACGGCTGCCAGATGAACGTCCACGACTCCGAGCGCCTGGGCGGGCTGCTCGAGACCGACGGCTACGTCCGTGCCGAGGACGGCAGCACGCCCGACCTGGTCGTGTTCAACACGTGCGCCGTTCGCGAGAACGCCGACAACAAGCTCTACGGCAACCTCGGCCACATCGCGTCGGTCAAGGAGAAGAACCCCGGCATGCAGATCGCCGTCGGCGGCTGCCTGGCCCAGAAGGACCGCGACACCATCACCAAGAAGGCGCCGTACGTCGACGTCGTCTTCGGCACCCACAACATCGGCTCGCTGCCGGTGCTGCTGGAGCGCGCCCGCATCGCCGAGGAGTCGCAGGTCGAGATCCTCGAGTCGCTCGAGGTCTTCCCGTCGACGCTGCCGACCAAGCGCGACTCGGTGTTCGCCGCGTGGGTCTCGATCAGCGTCGGGTGCAACAACACGTGCACGTTCTGCATCGTCCCGGCACTTCGTGGCAAGGAGAAGGACCGCCGCCCCGGAGACGTCCTCGCCGAGATCAAGGCGCTGGTCGCCGACGGCGTCGTCGAGGTGACGCTGCTGGGCCAGAACGTCAACGCGTACGGCGTCGAGTTCGGCGACCGTCAGGCCTTCGCCAAGCTGCTGCGGGCGTGCGGCGAGATCGAGGGGCTCGAGCGGGTCCGCTTCACGAGCCCGCACCCCAAGGACTTCACCGACGACGTCATCGCCGCGATGGCCGAGACGCACAACGTCATGCCGCAGCTGCACATGCCCCTGCAGTCGGGCTCCGACCGGGTGCTGAAGGCCATGCGCCGGTCGTACCGCCAGGACAAGTTCCTCGGCATCATCGACCGCGTCCGTGCGGCTATGCCCGACGCGGCGATCACGACCGACATCATCGTCGGCTTCCCCGGCGAGACCGAGGAGGACTTCGCGGCCACGATGGACGTCGTGCGGCGCGCGAAGTTCACGAGCGCGTTCACGTTCCAGTACTCGAAGCGCCCCGGCACGCCGGCCGCCGACCTGCCCGACCAGCTGCCCAAGGACGTCGTGCAGGAGCGCTACATGCGCCTGACGCAGGTCGTCGACGAGGTCGCGACTGCCGAGGCCAAGAAGCAGGAGGGCTGCGTCGTCGAGCTGCTCGTGGCCGACCACGAGGGCAAGAAGGACGGAGCCACCCGCCGCCTGACCGGCCGCGCCCGCGACAACCGGCTCGTCCACTTCGTGCCCGGTGACCACGCCGTACGTCCGGGCGACATGGTCGAGGTGCGGGTCACCTACGCCGCGCCGCACCACCTCGTCAGCGATGACGCGCCGCTGACCTACCGCCGCACGCCGGCCGGCGACGCGTGGGAGTCGCGTCAAGGACGCACCGAGGTACGTTCGGTCGGCCTCGGCATGCCGGCCATGGGCGTCCCCGCCCCGCTGCCGGTCGTCGAGTCGGCCTGCGCGATCTGACGGTCGCGGGTCCGGTTCTGTCCTACTGGTGCGGCACGATCGGGCCATGGCCGAATTCACGGATGACTTCGACGGGCCGGGCCTCGACCGCACCGTATGGATGCCGTACTACTTGCCGCACTGGAGCTCGCGAGCGACGTCGGCCGCGGCCTTCGACGTCCGCGACTCGCTGGTGCGCCTGACCATTCCCGTCGACCAAGGCCTGTGGTGCGCCGACGTTCACTCGCCCTCGCTGCGCGTGTCGGGCATACAGTCCGGCCACCTCGACGGCCAACAGCCCTTCGTGGATGCTCAACGCGTGGCCGAGCCGCAGGCAGAGCTCCGCGGGTGGCTTCCCTCAGAGGGCCTGTTCGAGGTGCGTGCGCGCATGGGGCTGTCGCCGCGATCGATGGCGTCGGTCTGGATGGTGGGCTTCGAGGACGCGCCCGAGCGCTGCGGAGAGATCTGTGTCTTCGAGATCTTCGGCGACAGCGGCTCCGCTGACGGCGCGACGTACGAGGTCGGCCAAGGAGTCCACCCCTTCCGCGACCCGTCGTTGACCGATGACTTCGCAGCCCCGCCGCGCACGATCGACATCGGCGAGCACCACGTCTTCGGCGCCGAGCGCACGCGAGGGCGCACGGTCTTCTCGATCGATGGCGAGATCGTCCGCACGGTGGACCAGGCCCCCGACTATCCGCTGCAGGTGATGATCGGCGTCTTCGACTTTCCCGAACGCGAGGGCCCCGACGACCACGAACCGTGGCTCGAGGTCGACTGGGTCAGAGGACCGTCCGGACGGTACAAGGTGTCTGCGACCGTGTAGCCGTTTCGACACCATCAAGTGGTTGCCATACGAAACGTCTCGTGTGATGTTGAGCAGGTCGTTCCGACACAGGGTCGGTCGATCCCAATGGGGGGAACATGCAGAAGAAGATCATCGGGACGTTGGCGGCGGCGGCCGTCGCGACCGCGACGCTGAGCGGGGCGGGCATCTCGTCCGCGCAGGCCGCCTCTGCGGACGAGGGCGTGACCATCGCGAAGTCATCGATCAAGTGGGGCGCCTGCACGAGCGCGCGGCTCCAGAAGGCGGGCGCCCAGTGCGCCAAGGTGTCGGTCCCGCTCGACTGGGACAAGCCGCGCGGCAAGAAGATCAAGATCGCTATCTCGCGCATGAAGCACACCGTCAAGAAGAGCAAGTACCAGGGCGTCATGCTCGTCAACCCCGGCGGTCCGGGCGGATCGGGCCTCTCCCTGTCGCTGCTGCAGGGCGCGATCCCCGAGTACCGCGGCCAGGACGTCGGCGGCGCGTACGACTGGATCGGCTTCGACCCGCGCGGCGTGGGCGAGAGCGAGCCCGCGGTGAGCTGCGACCCCAACTGGGCGGGCTACAACCGTCCCAAGTACGACCCGAACAAGAAGGTCCCGTACCGCACGTACAGCAAGAAGGACCCGTGGCCGTCGATCACGAACGCCTACACGCGTGCGTGCAAGGCCAACAACAGCAAGGGCATCCTGCGTCACTTGACGACCAAGGACGTCGCCCGTGACATGAACCTGATCCGCCAGCGCCTCGGCGCCAGCAAGATCAACTACTACGGCTTCTCGTACGGCACGTACCTGGGCCAGGTCTACTCGTCGATGTTCCCGAGCAAGGTGCGCCGCATGGTGTTCGACGGAACCGTCGACCCGCGGGGCGTCTGGTACGAGGCCAACCTCAGCCAGGACACCGCCTTCGACCGCAACATCAACATCTGGTTCGCGTGGCTCGCCAAGAACGACAGCACCTACCACCTGGGCTCCTCGAAGACCGCGGTGCGCAACAAGTTCTACGCCACCCGCAACGCGCTGTACGCCAACCCTGTGACGGCGCCCGGCGGCGTCCACGGCAGCAGCGACAAGCTCGGCGGCAGCGAGTGGACCGACGCGTTCCTGTACGCCGGCTACTACGAATCGACCTGGACCGATCTGGCCAACACGTTCTCGTCGTTCGTCAACAACGGCGACGTCAAGGCACTCGAGGCGTCCTACCTCGACTCCTCGGGCTTCGGCGACGACAACGGCTACGCGGTCTACCTCGGCGTCCAGTGCACCGACACGTCCTGGCCGCAGAGCTGGAAGAAGTGGCGCTCCGACAACCAGCGCATCGCCAAGAAGGATCCCTTCCTGGCGTGGTCGAACGCCTGGTACAACGAGTCGTGCCGCCACTGGCCGGCTCCGGCGCGCACGCCGCAGAAGATCGACGGGTCGAAGGTCAAGAGCGTCCTGATGCTCAACGAGACCCTCGACGCGGCGACCCCCTACAAGGGCAGCCTGCAGGTCCGCAAGCTGTTCCCGGGTGCGAGCCTGGTCGCGACGCAGGGTGGCACGACGCACTCGAACTCGCTGAATGGCTACGCGTGCGTCGACAACAAGATCGCCCGCTACCTGTACAGCGGCAAGCTGCCCAAGCGCGCCAAGGGCAACCGTGCCGACGCGTACTGCAAGGCGATCCCGAAGCCGAGCCCCGAGCCGGTCACCGGCTCGGCGAAGGTGTCGTCGCAGTCCGCGAAGACTCTGAGCGTCCTGCAGCAGGTCAGGCTCGAGCAGCAGAAGATCGCGGCACCGCGCTGACCCACGGGTCCGCGTGACGTGGACGGCCCGCCCCGCTGGTGCAGGGGGCGGGCCGTTCGACGTCCCGAACCGTCGACGGCCGGCTCGCGAACGTCGATGATGGACCCATGGCCGACATCAAGCAGGTGCTGCACGACCAACTCGTCGCCGTCCGCTCGGCGGTGTTCGCTGCGGTCGACGGGGTGGGCGAACACGACCTGCGGCGTCCGCTGACGCCGACCGGCACCAACCTCATCGGGCTGGTCAAGCACCTGACCGGCGTCGAGCAGGCGTACTTCGGCGACAGCTTCGGACGTCCGGCCCCCGACGTCCTGCCCTGGGTGGCAGACGGCTCGGTGTGGGACGGCGCCGACATGTGGGCCACGGCGGACGAGTCGAGCGACGGCATCGTCGACCTCTACCGGCGCGCCTGCGCGCACAGCGACGAGACGATCGCGGCGCTGGACGTCGACAGCCCCGGACGCGTGCCGCACTGGCCTGTCGCCACAGCGAGCACGACCCTCGGCTACCTGCTCGTCTGGGTCGTCTCGGAGACGGCGCAGCACGCCGGTCACGCCGAGATCGTGCGCGAGCTGGTCGACGGGCGCGCAGGCTCCGACGCGTCCACCAGCGACATCGACTGGCTGGACTACACGGCCCGCGTGCAGGCCGCAGCCGACGCCTTTCGCTAGACCGCCAGGGTCGGGTGCAGCCGCGCCACCGTGACGGTCTGCCGTCGTCTCGCCGCGACGACCGTGACCGCCAGCGCGAGCGCGGTGAACGCACCCAGCACGAGGACGTCACGGACGACGCCGTCGGTGCCGCCGGCGAGGGCCGCTCGAAGGCCGTGCACCGCGTAGGTCATCGGGAGCAGGTCGTGCAGGACGTTGAAGAACGGGGGAGCGGTCTCGATCGGATAGGTGCCGCCGGCGGACGTCAGCTGAAGGCTGACGAACACGAGCGCCGCGAACCGTCCGGCGCCGCCGAACAGTGCCACGAACATCTGGTTGATCGCCGTGAACACCGCGCCGGTCGCCAGGGCGAAGCCGATCAGCAACAGCTGGTTGGCAGGGTCGATGCCGAGCAGCCCCTGCAGCACCGCCAGCAGCAGGACGACCTGGGCGACCGACAGCACCAGTCCGGGCGCGTAACCCGCCAGGGCGACGCGGACGCTGCTGGTCGTCGACGCGATGGCCCGCGCCGACAACGGACGCAGCAGCAGGTAGATGGCCATCGCGCCGACCCACAGGGCGAGCGAGACGAAGTACGGCGCGAGCGCCTCGCCGTAGTTCTTGACTGGGTGCACGCGGTCGGCCGCGTCCTCGATCGGCGTGGCTGCGGTCGCTGCCAGCTGGTCGCGCTCGGACGATGAGTAGTCGGGCACCTTGTCGCTGCCGTCGCGCAGGCCGTTCGTGAGCTTGAGGGCTCCCGCCGACAGCTGATCGGCCCCGTCCTGCAGCTGGGTGCCGCCGTCTGCGAGCCGCGTCGCACCACCGGCCAGGTCGTCGGCTCCGCCGGCCAGGCGCCCGGCACCGGCAGCGGCGTCGTCGGCTCCCTTGCGCAGCTCGCCGGTGCCTTGGGTGAGCCGGTCTGCGCCCTTGGAGGCCTGCCCGATCGCGTCGACGAGCGCCGGCACGTTGCGTGCCAGCTCCGCGTTGCCGTCAGCGACCTGGCGCGCGCCGGCGGCCAGCTGGCGGGTCTGCTGGCCTGCTGTCGAGGCTTGGCCGCGCACGTCGCGCACGAAGCCCTTGAGGGCACCGGCGCGGACGGCGGCGTCCTCGATCGTCGAGCAGTCGAGGCCTGCCGGTTCGCCGGCGCGGCACTGGTCGGCGAGGGTGCGCAACGACGTGGCGAGCCGGTCGATGTCGGCGTCGGCGGTGCCGGTCGCATCGAGGATGCCCTGCGAGAACCCTTGGACGACCTGGTCGACCTGCGCGGTGCCGTCGGCCACCTGACGCGATCCGTCGGCGAGCCGCCGGGTGTCGCGCGGCAGTGTCGAGGTGCGGGACGTCAGCTGCGAGAGCCCGCTGGAGAGCTTCTTGGCGCCGTCGTCGAGCTCGCCGGCGCCGTCCGCCAGCCGTCGGTTGCCGTCGGAGAGGGTGCCGGCGCCGTCGGACAGCGTCCCAGCGCCCTGTGCCAAGGTGCCCGCGCCGTCCGAGAGATCGCCGGCGCCTGTGGAGAGTCGGCCCGCGCCGTCGGCGAGATCCGAGGAGCCCTTCGCGGCGTCCGACAGCGACGACTTGATGTCGGAGAAGCTGAGGTAGACGTTGTCGAGGTAGGTCTCGGTGACCTGTGCGTTGAGCGCCTCCTTCGCCGACTGCAGGATCGTCCTCGCGATCGTGCCGTTGATGTAGTTGACGGCGTCGTCGGTCTGCAGGTCGAGCTTGCCCTGCACGGCGGCGGCGGGGTCGCCGCTGGTCGACGTGGCCGCCGCCGAGAGGTTCTCCGGGATGGTCAGCACGGCCTTGTAGTGGCCGTCGGCGAGCCCGCGCTGGGCGTCCTTGGCGTCGGTCAGCACCCAGTCGTAGTTGTCGTCGTCATCGTTGCTGACCAGGTTGCCGGCCAGCTGGCGGCCCACGGCGACCGGCTGCTTGGCACCGTCGGGTCCGGTGACCTCGACCAGCTCGTCCTGGTTGACCACGGCGGCCCGGACGTGGTCGAGGCGCCCGGTGGGGTCGAGATTGGCCCAGACGTACATCGCGCCGTAGAACAGCGGCACCAGCATGACGGCGACGATGGCCGCGCGCGTCAGCCGGCTGCGGCGGAAGCGGGCGAGCTCGAACCAGGGGAGGGTGGGCGAAGGGATCATGGAAGCATCAGCTCGAGGAGGGTTCGGTGGGTGTCGAGCTCCAGGTGGTGGAGCCGTTCGGACGCGATGCGGTGGCCGGGGGACGGTGCTGACGAGGCGGCCTGCACGGTGGCCACCAGCGTGACGTCGCGGTCGGCCAGCAGCATCGCGAGCGCCGACCACAGCAGCTGGACGTGCTCGGCGGCGCGCAGGTCGTCGGCGTCGTCGACCACGACGATGCGTGGGCCGTCGGTCAGGGCGAGGACGACGCCCAGCAGCTTGCGCTCGAGCCGCGTCAGCGTCGAGACGAGCGCGGTGCCGTCGACGGGCTCGAACGGCAGGCCGGCCTCGTCGTGGGCTTGACCGAGGGCGTCGTTGAGCTCGTCGAGGACGGGGGAGACCTGCCGCCGGCTGACCCACAGGCCGAACGACGCGATCGAGAGCCGTTCGGCGATCTGCTGCTCGACGGTGAGGTTGTCCTCGAGGTCGTTCAGCCCGGACAGCTCGGCCAGCGCCACGGACCTGCGCACGGCGCGTGCCTCCTGAGGCAGCAGGTGCCCGTCGACCCGTAGGCGTCCGGTGTCGAAGGCCATGCGTCCGGCGATCGTCAGCAGCAGCGCGGTCTTGCCCGCGCCGCTCGGTCCGTGGACCACGAGCCAGTGCCCGTGCTCGATGTCGACCGTCACGTCGTTGAGCACCGGCCCGTCAGGTCCCTCGGTGGTCACGGACGCGGCGGTGATCGCGGCGGTGGATCCGCGTCGCGGCCAGGCCTCGAGCTCGACGAGGTGGTGCAGGCCCTCGCCCTCGACGTCGACGTGCGGCAGCCGCCGGTCGAGCCACGCGGGCAGGGCCCAGGCACGCGATCCGAACAGCTGCATCACTGCGGGCGCGAACAGCATGCGCACCAAGAAGGCGTCGACGAACACGCCGATCGCCAGGGCGAAGGCGATGGGCTTGAGGTTGGGATCGCCCTCGGGAACGAAGGCGGCGAAGACCGCGAGCATGATCACCGCAGCAGCCGTGACGACCCGCGAGCTGCCCACGAAGCCGTCGGCGATCGCCCGGTGGGCGTCGTTCGTGCGGGTGAACTCCTCCTTCATGCGCGCCATCAGGAACACCTCGTAGTCCATCGACAGCCCGAACAGCACTGCCATCAGGATGATCGGCAGGAAGCTGATGAGGGGCCCGGTCTGGTCGAGGTGCACCAGCTCCATCAGCCAGCCCCACTGGAACACCGCGACCACGGCGCCGAACGATGCGCCCGTCGACAAGATGAAGCCGAGCGTCGCCTTGAGCGGCACCACGAGGGAGCGGAACACGATCATCAGCAGCAGCACCGACAGGCCCACGACGACGACGCCGAAGGGCAGCAGCGCCCCCTGCAGCCGCTCCGACACGTCGATGCCCCCGGCCGTCAACCCGGTGACCGCGACGGGGACGTCGTACTGGCGGGTCCAGCTCGGCGCGCGGTCGCGGATCTCGCGGACGAGGTCGGCGGTGCGCTGGTCGGTGGGGCCGGTCGTGGGGACGACCTGGACGATGCCGGTGTCGGCCGTGCGGTTGGGCGTGGCCAGACCGATCGCTGCGACGCCGGGCATCGAGCGCAGGTCGTCGGCGATGCCGTCGACGACGGCCACGGGGTCGGTCGTCGAGATGATGTCGATGCTGACGAGCAAGGGGCCGTTGTAGCCGGGCCCGAAGTGCTCGTCGACGAGGTCGTAGGCGGTGCGCTGCGTGCTGCCCGCCGGTGCGGTGCCGTTGTCGGGCAGGGCGAGCTGCAGGTCCTTGGCGGGCACGGCCATCACGGCCAGCCCGGCGACGACGATGACGATCGCCACCAGCGGGAACCGCGTCGTGATCGTGACCCACCGGCGAGAGAAGCTGCCCACGGGAGCGTCCCGCCGCGGGGTCAGGCGGTCGCCGGCACGGCCGAGCAGAGCAGGCAGCACCGTGAGCGCGACGGCCACGGCGACGACCACGGAGAGCGCCGCGACGGCACCCATGATCGTCAGGAACGGGATGCGCGCGATCGACAGCCCCAGCAGCGCGATGACGACCGTGACGCCCGCGAAGACCACGGCCGACCCCGCGGTGGCCACCGATCGCGCAGCGGCCTCCTCGGGCTCCAGGCCGTCCGCGAGCAGCTCGCGGTGCCGCGAGACGATGAACAGTGCATAGTCGATGCCGACCGCCAGCCCGATCATCAGGGCAAGCAGGGGAGCGGTGGCCGAGATCGTGACGTAGCCCGTCAGCGCCACCGTGATGCCCAGCGTCACCATGACGCCCAGCAGCGCCGTGACGATCGGCATGACCGCGGCCCGCAGCGACCGGAACATCAGTATCAGGACGATGAAGGCGACGACGACGCCGACGACCTCGGTGATCGACAGCTGCGGCCCCGTGCTCGTGAACACGTCGCCGCCGAACGCCATCGTGTACCCCGCCGACTTCAGGCCGTCGCCGGTGTCGACCAGCTGCTGCCGCTCGGCCTCGGTCACGTCGGTCAGCTTGCGGTCGAGCTGCACCTGCACCTGCAGGGCGCGCCGGTCGGACGAGATGCCGACGGTGTTGCCCTCGTCGTAGGGCGACACGACCTCGCTGACGCCCTCCACCTTCTTCATGCCCGCGACGGCGTCGCCCACGAGCCGCTTGGTCTCGGGCTCGTCGACGGTGTGCCCGCGGTCGGCCACCACGACCAGGTAGGCGGACGTGCCGCTCAGCTCAGGGAAGGTTCGCCCCAGGGAGTCGATGGCCTCCTGCGACTCGGTGCCGGGGATGTCGAAGGAGTTCTTGGTGCCGCCGCCGAGACCCGCAGCCGCGACGCCGACGACCAGCAGCACCAGCACCCACGCGCCGATGACACGACGCGGATGGCGGAAGGCCCATCGGCCGAGGGCGTACAAGGAGTTCGACACGCCTCGACGATACGTTTTTGTATTGGATGCGTCAATGTATCGAGTATGCTCTGCGCGTCACAGAGGAGAGCGCCCATGACCATGCCCAAGCCCGACACGCAGCCCGCGGTCCGTCGCCGCTCGGCGACGCGCGACCGTCTGCTCGAGGCCACCCGCGAGGTGCTGGCCCGCGAAGGCATCCAAGGCGCGTCGGTCGAGCACATCTGCGAGCAGGCCGGCTTCACGCGGGGAGCCTTCTACTCCAACTTCTCCAGCAAGGACGACTTGCTGCTCGCGCTGTACCGCCGCGAGCGCGACCAGATGTTCGACAGCATGCGCGCCGCGACCGTCCCCGAGAGCTATGCGGGTCTGGCGCCCGTCGATGCCATCGGCGTCATCATCGAGCGGTTCCTGAGCCTGCAGTCGGTCGACCGCGTCGGGCTGCTCGTGCACCTCGAGTTCGCCATCCGCGGGCTGCGCGGCGACGCGGTCGGACAGGAGTTCAACGCGTCCTGGCGCGAGCTGAAGGACGAGCTGGTGTCGCTGATGACGCTCATCGTCGCGGCGCTGGGGCGGGAGTTCACGATCGACCCACGCCACGCCGCCACGGTGCTGGCCGGCACCTACGACGAGGCGCTGCGCGAGGCGGTCACCGAGGACCGTGAGCTCGACGCCCAGCTGCTGCACTCGACATTGCCGATGCTGCTGCTGGCCGCCACCCGGCCACTGGCCGCTAGTTCAGGAGCTTGAGGCCGGCCACCGAGGCCACGATGCCGCCGATCAGCAGCACCTTGACGACCGAGGCAGACTCGTCGCCGGTCACCATGGCGTAGGTGACGGTCAGCGCGGCGCCGATGCCGACCCACACCGCGTACGAGGTGCCGACCGGCAGCTCCCGCATCGCGTACGCGAGCCCGGCCATGCTGAGCGTCACCGAGACCGCGAACACCACCGTCGGGACCAGGCGCGTGAAGCCTTCGGACCGGCCGAGCGCCGTGGCCCACACGGCCTCGAGCACGCCGGAGAGGGCGAGGATCAACCAGGACATGCCATGCTCCCTGGCGCCGTCTTGTCGCTGACCGGGTACGGCACCGCTCGTCCGGGAGCCCGTAGGGGCTCTGGCCCCATGATCTCACACCTCCCGGACGCAGGTCAGCTGTCGAGGCGTCGTACGAATCGAGCCTCCGTCCGACCTGCGTCGAGCTGCTGGACGTCGTCGGTTCGGGTCCACCCGGCGCGTTCGTAGGTGGCGACGGCTCGTTCGTTGTCGGCGATGACCCACAGCGTGAGATGTGCGTGACCGATCGAACGCGCATGGTCGTCCACGGCACGAAGCAGACGGGAGGCGACGCCCGCACCCCAGGCGGGGCGGTCGACGGCCAGGTAGAACAGCTCGAGCGCCTGCAGCTGCGGCGCGACGACGGCGAATCCGACTGGCGCGTCGTCCCGCCACGCCATCAGCAGGGTCGCCCCGTCCAGCGCCAGTCGTCGCCGGACGCCGGGCAGGGTCTCGGCGACGTCGCGCTGCTCTCGCCCGTCCCGCCGAGCCGTCGCCCGCGCCCAGATGAGGGCAGCCGCGGTCTCGGCCGCCTCGCCGGACGAGACCCTGACGGTGATCTCGCTCACCTTCTCACCCTCTCGCTCGCGTCACGCGGCGCTCCGTTCGTCGGCGGACGCGACGGCCGGCGGCACGGGGCACACCGGGTCGCCCCGCCACACGTCGTCCATGCGTTCGGTCACCGGTGCTCCGTCGCCGTCGAGGGGTACGTCGAGGGACGCGTTGGGGTCGCGGAGCAGCTCGGCGGCCAGCACCTCGCGGGCTCCCACCAGGCGGTCCCAGTCACGCAGCCATCGTGCGGCGGGGCGGTCGGCACGGATCGCGTCGGGGGTGTCGTCCCGGATGGAGTCGAGCATGATGCGGATCGCGCGGTCCTGGTCGCGGATCGCGTCGGAGCGGCGCTGAGCCGTTCCGGTGACGGGAAGCGACCCCACGGTCGAGGTCATGAGCGCGCAGTGGGTGGCGATCGAGGCGGTCAGCCCGTCGTCGTCGATGAACGCCGGCGAGTCGCCGGAGTCGATGTGCACGATCGCGACGACGA
>JBEVGQ010000216.1:0-7397 GCA_040511655.1 Aeromicrobium sp.
GTCACCGCCGCCGAGGGTCAGACCGTCGCCGCAGGCGACCAGATCATCGTCGTCGAGGCCATGAAGATGGAGCAGCCCATCAACGCGCACAAGGCCGGCATCGTCACCGGCCTCACGGTCGAGGTCGGCGGCCCCATCGGCTCCGGCGAGGTGGTCGCCGACATCAAGGACGCACCCGCCGAGTAGCCGGCCGCGCTCGTTCCTCGCGCTCACTCTCGGTGCTCGCTGGAGCTCGCACCGAGCCGGCTGGCTCGCTTCGCTCGCCCACGGTCGAGTAGCGGGTCAGCGACGCCGTGGCACCGGAGCGGCGTTGTCGACCTCGCCGAAGGCGACACTCGCCGCCCAGACGATGACCGTCACGCCGACCCAGGTGCCCCACCCGTCGATCGAGAACCCGTCTCGCGGCACCGCGACCTCCGTCAGCACCAGCACCAGCAGGGTCAGCACGAGGCCGCCGGCGATCGTGTACCCACGGGCGAAGCGGTTGACGGTGCTCACCACGACACCTCTCAGCACCATCGTCAGCACCGTGAAGAGCACCACGGCGACGACGAACCAGCCGAGACGGACGGTGAACCGGTCGAACACCCAGGCCGCGAGGGCGAGGGACAGCGCGTTGGCCGCCGCGCAGATCGCGGCGGCCCGTGCCAGCGCGATCACTTCACGGACACCGTGACGCGGCCGTTCGCCTCGAGGGTCAAGGTTCCCTTGGTGAAGTAGGCGCGCTCGCGTCCGCCCGAGATCTTGCGCTGCGTCTTGGTGGGCACGCCGAGCTTGCCCCTCAGCTCGCCGCGCGAGATGTACTTGTTCTCCAGCCGCCCGTAGAGGGCCACCGTCGTGAGCGGCTTGTTCTTGCGCTTGACCCGATAGATCGTTCCGTAGTGGAAGCGCTGCAGCTGCACCTGCGAACGCGGCGACTTCTTCTGGGCCGAGGTCGGCACGCCGAGCGCACCGGACTGGGCACCGCGGGACTTGTAGCGCGACCGCACGACGTCCTTGACCGCGTAGGTCCCGAACCTCGACGAGATGATGTCGAGCTTGCGGTAGCGCGCCTTCGTCCCCTTGGGCGCGGTGTAGAACGGGTACTCCGCGGCCACCAGCGACCCGGTCTTGGAGACACCGAGCCGCGAGGCCAGCTGGGCGACCGGCGACGAGGCGGCTGCCACACCGGACGCGACGGTCGCGCGCAGGCCACCAGGAGCGCTGAGCCACGCGTAGGCGGCTGCACCCGGGCACTCGGTGCCGACCACGTCGCGGTGGCCGGCGATGCGGTTGAGTGTCTTGCCGCCGAGCGAGTAGGTGCCGGTCGCCGGGATGCCCGCCAGGCCGAAGCGCCAGCTGATCAGCTTGGCCACGGCGTCCTTCGTGGCCTGGGTGGGAGCGCTCTTGTCGAACGTCCCCATCATCGAGACGCCCATCGTGTAGGTGTTGACCGCGGCGTTGCCGGAGTGCGCGGCACGGACGGCGCGGTCGATGCCGCCGTTGCGGCCCTCGAAGATCTGGCCGTACTTGTCGACCAGGAAGTTGTAGCCGATGTCGCACCACTTGCGCGACTTCATGTGATACGCCTGCGTGGCACGCACGATCTGCGCCGACTGGTCGGCCGTGTACGAGTTGGTGCCGGCCGTGTGGTGGACGACCGCGCCCATGATGCCGCTGCTGACGGTCGGGGTGTCGCACTTGGTGTTGGGCGCCGCGCCCCACGCCGAGCGCAGGATGATCGGGGGCTGCGCCGTGGTGGCCGCCGTCGTGACCGCGCCGGCCGAGGACGTGCGATAGACCGCGGCGCTTGCCGACGTCGGGTCGGACGGGGTCGCGCCCGCGTCGATCGTGTCGACCTTGAGCCCGGCAGGACGCTGACCGGTGGGGCTGGTCACCTTGACCGCCACGCCGTCGGCCGCGCCGACCCACAAGGGCTCGGTGCCGGGACGTCCGCCCTCGGTGTCGTCGACGCCCTCGATGTGCAGCTCCTCCCAGCTGCCCCAGGCGCCTTTCGTGCGCAGCCTGACCTCGACCAGCATGCCGGTCGCGTCGAAGCCGCTGTCCCAGGTGACACCCACCAGACCGAACTCGTCGGTGCCGCGAGCGGGCAGCTCGGCCACCAGGTCGGAGCCGTCGCTGGCCGTGGAGAGTGCCTGCGGTGCGGCCGGCACCGTCGTGCTCGACACGTCGACGGCGCCGGCGGTCGCCCGCGGAGCCACGATGTCGTCGGCCTGGGCCGCGCCTGTTGCGACGTACGTCATGGACGTGGCCAGCACGACCCCGACGATCGCCCCCGAGATGAAACGCATGATGAAGAACCTAACTGCCGAAGCTGAACCAATTGGACTTGAGACCGAATGCCCACCGGGCGTCGTTGCCTGAGATCGTCACGCTACGTGCTGAACCCTCGAGCGTCACGGTCGCGACACGACCACCCCAGTCACCGCCGCCCGTCCGACGGGTGACGGTGAGCGACCTGAGCGTCCCGACCGCCGGGTACGCCTTCTGGATCCTGCTAGCCGGGACCGAGACCGTCCAGGCGTGGTTGGCGTTGCCCGCCCAGCCGTCGTACGGATCGTCCGCGGCGACGAGGTAGGGCTGCGACCCTGCCGAGGTGCGCCCGCCCGAGGATGACGAGAACTGCGTCATCGCCGGCGCACCCTGGTAGGAGACGTACTGGCCCTTCGTCGCCCGGACGGCGGCATCGGTCGCCGCGGTCTCTCGCGACGCGCCACCGTAGACCTGGCACGCGGTGGTGCTGCAGATGTCGTAGTAGCGCGACGGGTTCATGCTGCGCACCCCGTACGTCCGCGCGGCCACGGCCTGCGCCTTCAACGCCTCGGGGGCCCAGGTGGCCGGCATCTCGGCGGCCACGACGCCGCGCACGTAGTGCTCGATGGGCAGGACGTTGACGGTGTCGCGCGCGGTCGACCCCTTCGACGGGACGGCCGACCGGATCGCGCCGCGGTACGACACGGTGCCGCCGGGCAGCAGCAGGCCGATGCGGGACGGACCCTCGAACTGGCCGTCACCGGTCCAGCGGATGCCCTTGTACGAGCGGTACTTCGTCGAGGTGCGGTACTGCAGCGTGGACTGGGTCTTCCTCGACGAGACCCGCACGATCCGCCAGCTCTTGACCGCACGACCGCCGATGCGGGTCGGCAGCGACTTCTTGTAGGACGTGCCGACCTTGGTGAACTTCAGGCCAGACGTCGCGCGGACGTCGACGGCGTCCGACGTGTCCTGCGAGACCAGCACCCTGATCGAGCCGCCGCGACTGGCCAGCGCCGTGCCCGGGTAGTAGGTCGAGAGGATGCGGTCGTACGTCACGCCGGCGCGGGCGGCACCCTGGGCGCCGTACTGGCTCATGCCGATGCCGTGTCCGTAGCCGTGGCCGTTGAGGGTGATGGAGCCCGACGCCGGCACGGTGACCCGATCGGACGTGGCCGGGGTCGTGGCCGCTGACGAGACCGTGGACGCCGGCGAGGCGGTAGATGCCGCGGAGGCCACCGACGAGCGCTTGGTGCTCGACCCGGACCGCGCCAGGTTGAATCCCTTCAACGGCGAGTATGAGCCCTTCTTGGTGCCGCTGACGCCGCGCACCTTGGCGTACCAGTCGGTGTCGCGGGTCGGCTTCAGCCTCGACATCAGCACGGTCGGCGACGACACGCCCCGGGCCACCCGGTCGCACGAACGGTTGGTCTTCGTCGCGACGAGGCAGACCTCGTACGACGTCGCGCCGGGGACGCCGGCCCAGCGCAGGCGCGCCGACTTCTTGCCCGCCTTGACACTGATGCGGCCGACCGCCGCTGGCTTGGCGGCGGGAGCCGGCGAGCCCGTGCCGCTGATGACGGCGCCGGCAGCGTTGTAGGCGGTCGCCCTGCCGGTGGAGGCGACGGTGACGATGTAACCGCCGTCGAAGCTCTGCCGCGTGCCGCCCGCGACCGCCGCAGCCTCGCCGGTCGGGTAGCCGAGCACGCCGGTGCGCGTTCCCACTCGGTCGTACTCGGTGCGCGCGGCCCCCGCGACCGTGTAGACCGGCCCCGTGCCGCCCGGCCCCTTGGAGTAGAGGTCGAGGTTCTTGGCACGCAGGCGGCTGCCGGTCGAGGTCTGTGCCTCGCCGACGAAGATCGGGCCCGCCGCCGAGCCGAGGGCGGCGTAGCGCGACTTGATGCTGCTCGAGTAGCCCGCCATGTACGCCTCGACGCGGTCGCGCAGGCCGCCGGCTTCTGACAGCCACGCGTAGCCGTATCGTCCGGGGCACGCAGTGCTCAGGACGTCGCGGTGCCCCGCGATCATGTTGAGCGTCTTGCCACCGATCGAGTACGTGCCCTTGGCCGTGAGGTAGTTGGTGCCGAGGCGCCAGCCGATCAGCTTGACCATGGCGTCCTTGAGGGCGGGCGTGGGCACGACCTTGTCGTAGTCGCCCATCATCGAGACGCCCATGGCGTACATGTTCACCTCGGCGTTGCCCGAGTGGGCAGCCCGGACCGCACGGTCGATGCCCCCGCGGCGGCCCTCGAAGATCTGGCCGTACTTGTCGACCAGGAAGTTGTAGCCGAGGTCGCACCACTTGCGCGACTTCACGTGGTACGCCTGGGTCGCGCGGACGATCTGCGCCGACTGGGCTGCGGTGTACGAGTTGGTGCCCGCCGTGTGGTGCACGACGACGCCACGCGTGCGGTCGCCCGCTGCAGGGGAGTCGCACGGCGTGCCCGCAGAAGCACCCCAGGCGCTGCGGGAGATGATCGCGGGCTGCGGCGTGTACGACGGGGCGCCGTCGGCACTGGCGGCCGCGGTTGTGAAGGCTGCCGTGGTTGTGAAGGCTGCCGTGGTGACGGCGGAGGTGGACGTGCGAGCGGTGGTCGAGAACGCGGCTCGCGCCGTGCTGGTGCCGGCCTCGTCGCCGCCCGGGTCGATCGTGGCGATGCGGACGCCCTGCAACGCGCCGTCCCGGCTCGTGACCCGCGCTGCGACGCCGTCAGCGTCGCCGACCCACAGGGGCTCGGTGCCGGGCTGGCCGCCCTCGCCCGCCTGCACCTCGAGGTCGAGGGGCGTCCACTCCGACCACGTGCCTGCCGTGCGCGTGCGCACCTCGACCTGGACGCCTGCCGTCGGCCCGCTCGTCCACGTCACGCCGACCATCCGGAAGTCGGAGGTGGACGTCTTCGGCAGCTCGGCGACGAGGTCGCTGGCGGCGGAGCTCGACGCCTCCGCGGCCGTCGTCACCGCGGGAACCGGGGTCGAGGCGACGTCGACGTCCGGTGCGGGGGCGGCCTCCGGCGAGGACGTCGGTGCCGACGCCGCGGCGGGTGCAGCGGCGGTCGCGGCGCTGCCGGCGGCCTGCGCCGACGACGGCACGAGCACGCCGGCCGCCACCGCGAGGGTGATCGCGAGGACGGGCGTGCGTCGAGCCTGGCTCCAGGAAAGCATGGGGGAAGTCCATTCCTGTGACTGTTGTGACTGGTGTGACCAGAGTGGTCGCCGGTCGATTATGCCCACAGTTTTTGCCGAAATGCGACCGGAAATCGGCAATCCCGTGAACTACAACCGTGTCATTCCTGCGGTTGCAGGGAGGACCGTCCCGGGACCTCGGCGCGGGTCAGTCGAGGCGATGCAGGCGCCGCGCCGCCTCGGCGACCGAGCCCGACATCGACGGGTAGACGGTGAACGCGTCGGCGACCTGGTCGACCGTCAGGGACGCCGACACCGCGAGCGACAGCGCGTGGATCAGCTCGCTGGCGCGGGGCCCGACGACGACGCCGCCCACCACGACGCCCATCCCCCGCCGGCAGAAGATCTTGACGAATCCGTCGTGGACGCCCTGCATCTTGGCGCGGGCGTTGGACGCCAGCGGCAGCATCGCGACGTCGATCTGCAGGTCGCTCTCCTCGACCTGCTTCTGTGACATGCCCACCGTGGCGATCTCAGGAGACGTGAACACGTTGCTCGACACCTTGTTGAGGTCGAGCGGATGGACGGCGTCGCCCAGCAGGTGCGACATCGCGATGCGCCCCTGCTGCGCCGCCACCGACGCCAGCATCAGGACGCCGGTGCAGTCGCCGGCCGCGTAGATGCCGCGCACGCTGGTGCGCGACACCCGGTCGACCTTGATGAACCCGGCGTCGTCGAGGAGCACCCCGACCTGCTCGAGCCCCAAGCCCTCCGTGTTGGGGATCGAGCCCAGCGCCAGCAGGCAGTGCGAGCCCCCGACCGTCCGTCCGTCGGTCAGCGTCACCAGCACGCCGGACGCGGTACGCTCGACCGATGCCATGCGCGAGTTGCCCATGACCGTCATGCCGCGGCGCGTGAAGACGTCCTCGATGACGTTGGCGGCGTCCACGTCCTCGCCGGGCAGCACGCGGTCGCGGCTCGACACCAGCGTCACGGCGGCGCCGAGCCCGTTGTAGGCGCTGGCGAACTCCGCACCCGTCACGCCGGAGCCCACGACGATCATGTGCTCGGGCAGCTCTTGGAGGGCGTAGACCTGCTCCCAGGTCAGGATGCGTTCTCCGTCGGGCTGCGCATCGGGACTGACCCGCGGGTGCGCACCCGTCGCGACCAGGATGGCATCGGTCTCGACGACCTGCGAGCCGTCGGCCGTCTCGACGCGCACCGAGCCTGCTGTCTCGATCGTGGCGGTGCCGTCGATCATGACGACGTCGCTGAGCGCGAGGCGGTGCGCGATGTCGTCGGACTGCGCCTGCGCCAGGGCCAGCACGCGCGAGTCGACGGCGGCCAGGTCGGCCCGGATCGACGCCGGTACCTTGACGCCGAGCTCGCCGGCGGTGCTCACGTCGGTGAGCAGGTCGGACGTCGCGATGAGGGTCTTGCTGGGGACGCAGTCGGTCAGGACGGTCGAGCCGCCGATGCCGTCCCGCTCGACGAGCGTGACCTCCGCTCCCAGTCGCGAGGCGACCAGCGCCGCCTCGTAGCCTCCGGGTCCGCCGCCGACGATCGTCACATGAGCCACGGCGCCATCCTCCCGCACCGCACGCCCCGGAAGCCAATCGCCGACCCCGATGCCGAGGAGAGACTCATGGTGGTCCGAGGAGAGACTCGTGCTTCGCCGCCGACACCGCGAGTCTCTCCTCAGCGGTCCGGGAGTCTCTCCTCAGCGGTCCGGGAGTCTCTCGTCGGCGTCAGGGGCGGCGGTAGGCGTCGAGGTGGGTGGTCATCTCGGCGAAGATGCCTCCGTTGAGGGCGAAAACCGTCCTGACCTCGTCGAGCACGCGGGAGCGCTCGACGTCGTCGAGGGGCAGCGCGTCGAGCCGGGCACGGTAGGCGTCCTTGTAGAGCTTGGGCTTGGGGACGTTCTCGAACGAGTAGAACGCCGTGCCGACGCCGTCGACGAGACCGAACTCGCGGGCGATAATGCGCCCGATCGCCTGCCCGCCGGAGAGGTCGCCCAGGTA
>JBEVGQ010000217.1:0-4953 GCA_040511655.1 Aeromicrobium sp.
CAGACGAAGGCCAACCTGCGACCGCGCTACGACCAGGCGCTCGCCACGCTCGACGAGGACGCCGACTCCATCGCGGTCAAGTTCGATCAAGGTCCCACCGACGAGAACGTCCGAGAGCTCATCCGCAGTGGCCTGATCCCGCTGACGGCCGCCGGTTTTTGGCCTGGCATCCAGCTGACCGACGACGACCGCAAGCAGTACTTCGCCAGCATCCTGTCCGGCATGACGGAGGAGGAGCAGGTCGCGTTCATCCTTGCCCACACCGACGAGCTGCCTCCGGGAATCGCCGACGTCATCCCGCCAGCGGTCCAGGAGCAGATCGCCGATCAGGTCGCCGACGACATCGAGGACCCGGAGAACATCGACGACCAGACCGTCGCGCTGATGGCGCTGCTGCAGGGCTCGGCCCCGTTCGCCGACCGTCTCTACTCGCGCGTCACGCCTCAGGAGATGAGCGACGCGATCACCGAGCTCAACTACCGGGTCTTCGGTGCCGGCGAGCACGACGACGGCTCGGGTCGCACGCTCAACGGCCCGTCCGAGCTCGACCTGTACGACAAGTTCATGAACTCCGCGGGCGTCGCTCTCGCTACCCACAGCCGGTCCGGAGACGTCGATCCCGCCGAGCTCGCTCGCACCTGGGGCGACGCGATCAAGGACGACGATCACCAGCAGAACGCGGCGGCGCTGACGCTGCTGATCCGCGAGGGCGGCGAGTCGGGAGCAGACTACGACCCCACGTTCATCGACAACCTCAGCAGCGACGTGCTCGACTGGGAACGTGGTCAGGACGGTGCTGTGTGGGGCCCGCGCAACGGTGCCGACGGCGTGTTCATCCGCGATCCCGACAAGGTCGAGATCACCGAGTCGGTCGACGAGTACGGCAACCAGGTCTACAGCGTGTCCGGCGGCCTGGCCAGCGACGGCATGGCCAACCTGCTCGCCGGGATGGGCTCCTCGCCCGAGGGCGCGCAGCGATTCTTCACCGACGACTCCGGCAACACCGACCAGGACCGCCTCGACTACCTGATGCTGCACCGCACGTTCTCCGACTCCGCGGACAGCGACGAGGGCGACGGGCTCGGCGAGGCGCTGCGCGCCGCGACGGTCGGTGGCACCGAGGGTGGCAACGGCGACTACTCGGACGGCAAGGCTGCCGCGCTCGCCACAGACCTGTTCCAGCTGATCGCCGACAACAGCGGTACCGACGACCACGACAAGCTCGGCACCGCCGACGCGGGCGGCCCGCTCGACGGCGACATGGACAACGAGTGGCACGTCTGGGAGAAGATGACCGACAGCCTCGGGGCCATCGGTGCGGGGTACTCCGACGACATCTTCTCGACACTGGGGCCTGGTTCAGGATCGGGACGTGTCCTCGACATCGACGCGGACGACCTGTTGCGCGTCGTCGGCGAGATCGGCCACTCCGACTCCAAGGTGGGCCTGGAGACGCTTCTGGCCGGCGTCGCCAGCTCCGGCATGGAGCAGCAGGTGGGCGACCGGCTGGACAACTTCGTCGACGGCCAGGGCGACGGTCCGCTCGACATGACCGCTTTCCGCAACAGCGGCATCAACCTCGACACGTCGAGCATCGGCCAGGTGCTGGGCGACATCGTCAACGCCTCCGACGACGTGTACAACGACGAAGCCATGGCCGAGTCCACGCGCAACGCCTATGTGGCCAAGGCGTTCGAGATCGGGACGAGCTTCATCCCGGGCGGCAGCACGCTTGCCGCCGGTGCCTCCGACGCCGCCCAGAACGTCGTCGACCTCACGAAGGACGAGCTCATCAGCAGGATGCAGGACCAGATCACCAGCACACCGTCCGCTGCCGGAGGCGACTACCGGACATCGGTGCCCGACAGCATGCAGTACGCCCTGGCCAACCAGTTCCTGCAGCACGGGATGCTGGGCGAGCAGCCCAACCCCGGATCCACCCCCGATCCGTTTCCCGGCGTCCAGCCGACGATCGTCACGGACGGACCTGGCGGGACGCAGCTGTTCGATCCTGATCTGTTCTTCGGCCGGACGCCGGGCACGAACGCGGACTGGGACCAGTGGGTCAGCAGCAATCCGTACGCGGAGGTCAACGATCTCAACGACGAGCTGGCCGACGGTTTCGACCGGACCCTCAACGCCGATCGAGCTCCGACCCAGGACCCCAAGAACTGATGCGAGCACACATGAGGGCCGTCGGGGTCGGCGCGGCGGTCAGCGCGATCATCGTGCTGGCTGGTTGCGAGGGTTCGACCGATGACGATCCCGCACCGTCGCCGACGCCGCCGGTATCAGCCGGTGCCTACTGCGGGCTGGTCTCGATCGATCTGGCGCAGTCGTTGCTGGGCAAGGGCGTCACGGTCACGGGCGACCTCGTCACCGCCGCACCTGGTGCGGGATCGCTCGAGTGCAAGATCAGGGGCGACAGCGACGGACCCTCGGCGATCACGGTCGTGGTCGACCCCGACACCGGTCAGCCCACGCCCGAGAGCGTCAACACCGAGGGCTGCACGCCCATCGCGGTCGAGGGCTGGGGGCCGGTCACGTCGTGCCCCAGTGACACCTCGGTGACCCTGCCTGCCTATCCACCCACCGAAGGACGTTTCATCAGGGTCACGGTGCGTCTCGACGAGCCCGGCGCCCAGCTCAGTTCCACCGTCGAACAGCTCCAGGAGATGACAGATGCCGCAGTCCGCGTGGCCAAGGACGTCAACACCCGACTCGACCAGCTCTGAGGTGGGCGACTACGCAGCGGTGCTCTGGGACCTCGACGGCACGATCGTCGACACCGAACCACTCTGGATGGCCGCCGAGCACCGGCTGGCCATCGAGCACGGCAAGATCTGGACCGACGAGGACGCGCTGCAGCTCGTCGGCAACTCGTTGATCGCGTCGGGGGAGTACATCCGTGACCGCCTCGAGATCGCGATGTCGGCCGAGGAGATCGTCGACTACCTCGTCGCCTCGTTGGCGGGGTCGCTGCGCGAGCACGTCGAGTGGCGGCCCGGCGCACGCGACCTCATCGAGGCGCTCGCCGCAGAAGGCGTGCCGCAGGCGCTCGTGACGATGTCGTACACGGCGATCGCGGAACCCATCGCCGCGCAGCTGCCGTTCGGCGCGGTCGTCACCGGTGACACGGTCGAGCGGCCCAAGCCGTTCCCCGACCCCTACCTGCTGGCTGCCGAGAAGCTCGGCGTCGACGCGTCGGCCTGCCTGGCGATCGAGGACTCGCGCACGGGAGCTGCGTCAGCCAATGCGGCCGGCTGCGACGTGCTGGTCGTGCCGCACTTCGTGACTGTGCCGGAGGCCGAGCGCCGCGTGCTGCTGCCGACCCTCGAGGGCCTGGCCCCCGCCGACCTGGGCGCCCTCTTCGCCTGACGCACGTCCGGTCGCCAGGGAGGCCGCTTGCGGCCGACCGTGAGCGAAGCGAGGCGACGTGACGCACGTCTGACGGCTGTGGTTCGCCTCGGGCTCCGCCCTCACGGTCGCTCCGCTCCCTGGCGGACGGGTCGTATGAGCGTCAGCGGTTGAAGAGGCCGCCGAGGAAGCCCTTCTTGCGCTTCCAGCCGTGCTGCTCGAGGAACGTGAACAGGGGCTCCTTGATGCGGCTGGTCTCGAACGAGTAGGCCAGGGGAGCGACCGTGATCTCGTCGTCCTTCTTGGTGATGCCGCCGAAGGAGATGTTGAGCTGCTTGCTGGAGCTCTTGCCGGAGAAGAACTGCTTCTCGCCGCCGAGCTTGAGCGTGTCGCCGTCGAGGTCGGCCGAGCCGGTGGTGGAGGTGCGGTTCTCGGTGAAGTCGTACGTGCCCTTGTCGGCGTCGAGCTCGACCGTGATGCGGTAGTCCTCGTCGACGTGCTCGACCTCGAGGACCGTCGGATAGAGCGTCGCGGCCTTGACGATGTCCCAGGCTCCGACGATGCGATCGCCCTCGACGGTGAAGACGAAGGGCTCCTGCGGGTCGTTGATCGTCGGGACGGCGGCAAGCAGGTCGGGGATCGGCGTGGTCATGACGGCGACGCTACCTGCAGCAGCGGCAGCTCGGGCGGCGTGCCGCCCCACGCCGGGCAGACGTCCTGGTGCGCGCAGAACTGGCACAATCCGCTCTTGCGGGGCGGGAAGTCGCGCAGCTCGATCGCGCGCTCGATCGCCGCCCACAGGGCTAGCAGCTTGGTCTCGGTGTGCAGGAGGTCGGACTCGGTGGGCTCGTAGCGCAGGAACTGACCGTCGCCGAAGTACATGAGCTGCAGCAGTGTGGGGATGACCCCGCGCGTGCGCCAGATGACCAGCGCGTAGAACCGCATCTGGAACATGGCCTTGCCCTCGAAGGCCGGACCGGGCGACCTGCCGCCCTTGTAGTCGACCACCCGGATGCGTCCGTCGGGAGCGATGTCGATGCGGTCGACGATGCCGCCGAACGACAACCCCGGCTCGGGCTCGTACGCCACGCGCTCCTCGCGAGCCGCTGGCTCGAGGTAGCGCGGGTCCTCCATCGTGAAGTACGTCGTGAGCAGGTCGATCGCCGATGCGAGCCACGCGGTCTCGTCGGCCGCCTGCTCGGCAGAGAACAGCTCGGCGGTGCGCGGGTCGGACTGCCGCAGCTGCTCCCACTCGCTGGGCAGCAGGTCGACCGCGCGCTCGAGCGTGCGAACCGGTGCGGGCTCCGCGAACAGGTCTTCGAGCACGGCGTGCACGAGCGTGCCCCGCACCATGGCGGGGCTGGGCGGCTCGGGCAGCCGGTCGATCGTCCGGAACCGGTAGAGCAGCGGGCAGTTCTGGAAGTCGCCGGCGCGGCTGGGCGACAACGACCGGCGGTACGTCACCGGCTCGGTCGGATCGGTCGCCTCGGTCATGCCCCGACTCTAGGAGTACGGTCCCGTGAACGGTGCCGGCGCGTCCGGGTCGTCGACGTCCGCGTCGAGGTTCGGGTCGGTCGTCTTGTGCTTCGGGTCGTC
>JBEVGQ010000218.1:0-2763 GCA_040511655.1 Aeromicrobium sp.
GCGTCCGGCTGCTGCAACGCCGGCGCGTCGTGGCGGACGATGTCGGTCGTCATGCCGAGCACGCCGAACACGTGCGACAACATGTTGACGAAGTCGTCCTCGCCGTCGACGACCACGACGCGCTTGCCGACCAGCGACGGCACCGGGGCGGCACCCGACTGGTCGGTCAGCCAGAACTGGCTGAGCCGCTGGTTGCGCGAGCCGAGGGCGATGATGACCTCGTCCTCACGCGTGAAGGCGTCCCACGCGTGCGACTCGCGTGACGCGTCGAGCGCCGGAGCGGAGTCGACCAGGCCGAAGGCGCTGAGGATGCCACCGGCCTTGGCCCACGTCTCGGTCGTCTCGTACTCGGCGTCGGAGTCGCGCACGAGGGTCGCGCCCGCCGTCACCTTGAGGCGGCCCGCGAGGTCGACGTCGGCCGTGCGGATCAGGATGGGCGCGTCGGCGAGCTGCTCGCCCTGCTCGTCGCGCCCGATCAGGGCGGCGACCGAGGCGTAGTAGCCACGACCCTCGCGCTCGTACTGCTTGATCAGGCGGCAGGCGTTCTCGACCGGGCTGCCCGTGACGGTCGCGGCGAACATCGAGTCGCGCAGCACCTCGCGGACGTCGCGGTGCGTGCGGCCCGCCAGCAGGTACTCGGTGTGGACGAGGTGCGTCATCGGCTTGAGGTACGGGCCCAGCACGAGTCCGCCCTCGTGGCAGATGTCGCACATCATCTTGAGCTCTTCGTCGACGACCATGAAGAGCTCGTAGATCTCCTTCTCGTCCTGCAGGAAGGTCAGCAGCTCGCGCTTGCGATCGGCGTGGGTCTCGAGACCGCGCATGCGGAACGTGCCGCTGATGGGGTTCATCCGCACCTGGCCGGCTTCGAGGCTGACGTGACGCTCGGGGCTCGCGCCGATGAGGTAGCGGTCGCCGGTGAAGATCAGGAACGTCCAGAAGGCGCCGCGCTCGCGCTCGAGCAGCCGGCGGAACACCGTCAGTGCCGCGTCGTGGCCCCAATCGGCCACCTGCGCCCGGTAGTGCCGGCCGATCACGAGGTTGGCGCCCTCGCCCTGACCGATCTCGTCGTCGATGATCTGCCGGACGATGCCGGCGTACTGCTCGTCGGACGTCTCGAAGCCGCCGCGGTCGGTGAACTCGACGGGGACGTCGGGCAGCAGCTCGAGCAGCTCGGCCAGCGGCACCTCGGCGCTGTGCTGGATCTCGATCGCCGACAGCGGCGTGCCGTCCTGGTGCGCCTCGAAGCCACGCTCGCGGGCCTGCGCGTAGGGCACCAGCACGAGGTGGTCCCACGCACGTCCGGGGCCGGTCTTGAGCGGGACGTCGGCCAGCACGTCGAGGTCGGTGCGGGGGCCGCCGACCATCGTGACAGTGTCGGACTCGCGCACGCGGATGAGCGCGAACGCCGGCTGCGCGAGCAGGTCCTCGAGCGGGTTGGCCTCGAGGGGGTTGGCGTCGAGGGCGGTCATGTCAGGTCCTTCGGTTCATGCCTCGGCCGGACGAGGAGCGTCGTGAGACAACGATGCCCAGAGCCGGCGCGAGGCGGTCTGGGCAGATGAGTCGACAGGCCACCGTTACGGGTGACGCCACCAGGACTGGTTCGGAGTCGACATGCCAGGAGCCTAGCGCAGCCCCTGCGAGGTCAGGGAGCCTTGTCCGAGTGGTATCACGGCGATACCGTTGAGACATGAGCATGACGTTGCGACTCGACGACGAACAGGACGCCGAGCTGACCGCCCTGGCCGCTGCTCAGGGCATCAGCAAGAACGAGGCCGCCCTGCGAGCCATCCGCGAGAGTGCAGCTCGCGTCAGCAGCGATGCAGACGTGCGCAGACTGACGCGCGAGGCGATCGAACGGTACGGCCCGCTGCTCGACCGACTCGCACAGTGATTGCGTACCTCACGCTCGACAACCTGCTATCGATCGTCGACGTGGCTGGGCTTCAGGCGGCGCGCGACGTCGGTCTTCTCGATTCCGCCGCTCAGCGACCTCGAACGACGGTGTTCGGCGACGACGCCTATCCCACGATCGACGAGAAAGCGGCTGTGCTGCTCGAGTCCATCGTGCGCAACCACCCGCTGATCGACGGCAACAAGCGGCTCGGCTGGCTGTCGGTGTTCGCCTTCTACGGCCTCAACGGCATCAGTCTGGACGCCCCCGAGGACCCCGCCTACGACCTCGTCATCGCGGTGTCGACGGGGGCCATGAGCTACCAGGAGTCTGCTGCCAGACTGGCGGCATGGACATCGACGTCGACCTGATCAGGCGCGACCTGGCCCAGCTCGTCAACATCCCCAGCACCGGCGGATCCGATGCCGAGGTCGCCGTGCAGCGGTGGTGCGCCGCGACGCTGACGGGCCTCGGGCTCGACGTCGACCAGTGGAAGCTCGACCTCGACGCGCTGCGCGCCGACCCCGACTACCCGGGTGAGGAGGTCGAGCGCGACGAGGCGTGGGGCGTCGTCGGCACCTCCGGCGCGGGCACGCCGGCCTTGATCCTCAACGGCCACGTCGACGTCGTCCCGCCCGGCGAGCCCGACTCCTGGACCAACTCCGACCCGTGGCACGTCCGCGAGGTCGACGATCGGTGGTTCGGCCGCGGCGTCTGCGACATGAAGGGCGGCGTGGTCGCGATCATCGCGGCGGCCCGCGCCGTCAGCGACCTCGAGCTGTCACGCCCCTTCGCCGTGCACAGCGTCGTCGGCGAGGAGGACGGCGGCATCGGCACGTTCGGCACGCTGCGCCGCGGCCACGCCGGCG
>JBEVGQ010000219.1:0-19119 GCA_040511655.1 Aeromicrobium sp.
ACGGGTGATCGCCGCGGACTTCGATCACAAGACGAACAGCGCGCTCACGCAGCTCGGACGGGTACTTCGAGGGACGTGCCATGAAAGTGATCCTTCCAACGAATCAACTCTCCGGACATCCCGGGGCGGTTCATACTGTGGTCAGAATCCCGCGGAGCATGTCGATCATGTGATTCCTAGGGTGAGGGGCGGCGACCTCACGCCTGAGAACCTCACGGGCGCATGCGCGTGGTGCAATTTGTCTAAGGGCGCGCGGGTCGCTCCGGTGAATCCGCCGCCCAACTATGTCGGAGACTGGCCGCCGCCGCACTGGCCGGCGAGAATGTTGAACTGGTGGCAGTCAACCTACGGAGGGATGTAACGCAATGCACATTGAAGCGCACATCGAGCCCGTGGAACGTCCTTTTCCCAGCACCATGGTGAGGGCGATGTACGACGACGGTCAGCGAGACGGTGTCAAGAAGTACGAGCAGTTGTGGACCGCGCGCGTAGGCGAGGACACGGTTCGGCTCGCGTGCATTCCCCTCTTCGCCTACGGCATGGCATGGAACGATCTGTTGACGATATCGCCGGACCACAGCGTCCTACGTGTCGAGAAGGCGGCTGGACATAAGGCGCTGAGAGCGGCAGGCAAGGACCGCGAGCAAGGGGCCAAACTGGTCCTGGAGGTTAGCCAACTGGCGGATGATATGAATTTGAAGTACGAAACCCACGGAGGCGGGTACGTAGCAATTGATATCCCCCCGGGTTCCGGCGATACGATTGATTCCGTGTTGGCGTACCTGAACAGAGAGGGCGTCAAGTTCGAGTACGAGGTAGTTCCTTAGTTGCGGCAATCGCGTTCCTGCCGTGACTTCTATCGGAGGACTACAACGTCGGTCATTGGGCCTCGTTAGTGCAGGCCGTGGCATGGTGTTCGGCAGTCGTGGATGTACTGATGATCTGAAGGCGACCTGGACCGACGGCCGCAAGACCTTTAGTCTGCTCAGCCTTCTAGAGCAGCGACACGTTCACGACTACCTCATCCCGAGCTGCCACTTCAACGATGAGGATATCCTGCGCTTACCGCTGCAAGATGGGAGGCAGCGGTCGGTTGTGAAGGCAGTGAAGCGTTTGATGCCCAACGAAGACTCATTGAGCCGTGCGCTCCTCCGCGTCATGGAGGACCTAGAGGATCAGGATTCCGACAAGCTCGCTTCGTAGCGCTTGAGCCTCTTCGCCACCGCCAGCCCGGTGCAGCCGTACCTCCGCCCGATCGCCTCGAGCGACATCCCACCGTGGTGCAGCTCCTGGATCGTGGGCAGATCCTCTGGCCTGATCTTGATCTCCTGCTGTCGCGCAGTCCCGCCTGCCCTCGTTACGCACCTCGCTGCCGTTGAGAGATGCACTCCGTACTTCCTTGCCACCTGCCCCAATGTTGCCCCTGATTCGTAGTCTGTAACGAGAGCTAGACGTGACGCAGTATCTAATCGAACCTGCTGCCGTCGTCGCTCAAAGACCGGTCGCTTCGCTCCATCTGGAGTGATGGCCGCTATCTGCTCCCACAGATCAAGGTTCCAACTGTGACTCAGTTGGACCGCCCATCGGGTCACGTTGGAACCCCCGACAGGTTTGTGCCTGTCGGGGGTTTTCGCGTCTTCGGGTTTCGTCGATGCTCCTGCGAACTGGCTTGTCAATTTCGACTACGTCAATGCCGAGAGGCTGTCATGCTCTTCCCATCGACCGGGGAGGGGTTGTCGATGCTGCTGGGCAACTGGGAAGCACGGGCTTTCCGCAAAGCCAGAATCGTCGGTCTGGCCGTTGTGTCACTGGCCTGCATGATCGTGGCCGTGCCTCTTCGGGCAGCCTTCGCGGATGCGACGGTGCCGTCGACAGAGATGTCGATCAGCCCGACCACCGCCGGCACGACCTTCGCGGACTCGGCCGCCTCGACGGGCTCCACCATCATGCTGTGGAGCCCGGGCGAGTTCTCCCTGCCCATCACGACCACGACGACGACCTCGGTCACCATCAGAGCTCGAGCCTCGCTCTGCCAGGGTGCTCCCGTCCTCGAGGCCAAGGTCGACGGCGTCACCCTCGGGGCGCTGGAAGTCGGCACGACCGGGTTCGCTGACGTCAATGTCGGTGGCACGACCAGCCCAGGCAGCCATACCTTGACCTTGGCCTACGACAACGACTACGCCGATGCCACGTGTGACCGCAACGTCCACATCGACAAGGTCGTCATCGCCGACACGTGCGCCACCAATCAGTATCGGGCTCGCTACTTCAACAACACGTCCTTGACGGGCACGCCGGTTCTGACACGCTGCGAGAATGCGCCCGGTGGCTCGTTCACCGGCTCGCCCGGTGCGGGAGTCAACGCAGACAACTTCTCGGTCGACTTCCAGGGCACGATCAACTTCCCCGCCGCTGGTACGTACGCGCTGTCATCGACCCTCGGCAACGTGGGGGCTCGGGCCTGGCTGGACGGATCACTCGCGATCGACAACTGGACTGCCGGGTCGTGGACCACCCAGCGAGTCACGAGGACCGTCTCAGCTGGCAACCACACCGTCCGAACGGCCTACTTCAGCACGACGGGCGACGCGCACTACGGGTTCGTGCCTAGTCGTACGTCGCTCGGGACGAACGCGGGAACCGGCAACTACTTCGCGGCTGACTCGATCTGGAACACGCCGCTCCCGGCCACTGCGACGGTGGATCCGAGAAGTTCTTCCTGGGTGAGCCAGCTCGACGCTGCAGTCACCGGCGTATCGATGAACTCGTCCATCTGGACCACGACGGTCTACAACGCCCCCGCTGGAACGCCGACCACGAACATCAGCGTCACGAATACAGGCAAGACCCTGACCATCCCGTGGCAAGCGACCTGGTCTCCGACGTCCGACAGCGACGCACACATCGCGATCATCGACGACGTCACGAAATGCCTCTACGAGTTCCAGTCGTTCGACAAGACCGCGAAGACCGCCATCGCCTCTGCCAGCTACCACTCCTCGACCGGCTCTGGAAATCACATCGCCGGGCCGGCTCACTCGGGCGGGGAGACTTCATACCTCGCGGGCATGATCACGCCGCAGGACGTCACTGCGGGCGTCATCGACCATGCGCTGCGGTACGCGATTCCGATCAACGCACCGACGTTCGTCTTTCCCGGGACGCGCTCGGATGGCGCAAGCCTGTCCGGTGTACCCGAAGGAACCCGAATGCGTCTTGACCCGAGTGTCGACGTCGACGACCCCGCCCTTGGCCTGACGTCGTCTCAGAAGATGGTTGCCCGCGCCCTCCAGACCTACGGAGGATTCAACGCAGACGCGTCGTCGAGCTTCTCCCTCTACGCCCGGAGCACCGCGGACGGATCGGCGTACTCGCCGTCTCCGCAGGGCCTTCCGGACTCGCTCGTATCGAGGATGCAGTTCTTGACCCCGGCCGAATCGTCCGTGCCGATGTTCTTCGATCGCAGCGATGACACGTCGTGCAACCAACCGTTCTGAGAACGCGTCCCTTGCTGCTTCGCGGGTGGACGCGGTGTGCGACCAGGAGCGACGTTCCAGAGAGTCGGCCTTCGGCCTAGGTCATTTGCTGTGATCGTGGAGTTTCGCTCCTCGAGTTCAGGATCTTTCGGTACTCTTGCGGATCGCTACCTGTACTGGACGGCGAGAACCTACGGAGACCCATGGGCAAGGCGACGAGTGGTCTGCAGAGTCTGGCGACGATGGCCCATCTGCTGGCTCGTCAGCACGAGCTGAACGACCTCCTCGAGACGGCTGCGGAGCAGGCGTGCGCTGCCATGGGCGCTGCCACGGTGTCGATCAGCGCGATCGAGCCCGAGGGGCACGCGATCCGCACCATCATCAACGTGGGCGACCTCGCCGACGACGAGGAGCGCTGGCCGCAGGACGAGGTGTACACCATCGCCGGCGACGAGCGCCTGACCTCGACGATGCTCGATCGCATGAGCTCGGTCGACAGCGTCGACGACCCGGCGTGCCCCGACTACGAGCGGGAGCACCTCGAGCGGCTCGGCAAGGGCTCCTCCCTGACCACCGCGATCGTGGTGGACGGGAAGGCGTGGGGCGAGCTGTACGTCACCCGGCACGTCGGCGACGAGGTCTTCAGCCAGGACGCCGTTGCCTACGCCGAGGTGCTCGCGGCGATCCTGGCGGCGGCCGTCTCCAGCTCGATCCGCGAGATGACCCTGCAGGAGCTCGCGTTCCACGATCCGCTGACGGGTCTGCTCAACCGCCGCGCGCTCGACGAGCACGCTGTCGGCCTGTTCGACCTCGGCGACGAGACTGCTCGCGACCTGGCCGTGGTGGCGATCGACATCAACGACCTCAAGCTGGTCAACGACTCGTTGGGGCACGCGACCGGCGACCGAGTCATCCGTGCGGTCGCCTCGGCGCTGGCCGATGCCTTCGAGCCACTGCAGTCCAGCGTCGTCGCCCGTGCGGGAGGCGACGAGTTCACCGTCCTGGTCTCGGGACGCGACGTCGGCATGGTCGAGCAGACCGTCAACGTCCTGTGTCGTGAGGTCTCCAAGACCAGCTCGCTGACGGGCCTGTCGGCCGGTATCGCCGCCATCGTGCTGACCCAGGGGTCGGCGGTGTCGATGACCGAGGTGTTCGCAGCCGCCGACCGCGCGCTCTACGCTGCGAAGCGGACGGGCTCCCGCACCGCGGTGATCGCCGCCGACGTCACCGCGCGACGCGCCGACGCCGGCTGAGCCTGCGGCCGGCGACGACCAGCAGGCCGCCGATCGCCCCGCCGAGCGTGTTGGCCGCGACGTCGCGGGCGCTCGCATACCGCTCGGGACGGATCAGCTGCTGCAGCACCTCGATGGTCAGGCTCGTCGCGAAGGCCACGGCCGTGGCGTGAGGCCATCCGCGGTGCCGCCACCACAGCAGCAACAGCACGCCCAGGGGGACGAACAGCGCGATGTTCGCGGTGAACTCGACGAGGTCGTAGCCCTGCCGGGGATCGAGCCCGAGGTGCTCGATGGTCCACGCGACGGGCGACAGGTCGACCACGGCGACGTCGCGGTCGACGGGGGTCTTCCACAGCCCGATGAGTGCGAGCGCGGACACGTAGGCTCCGGCGGCGAGCAGGAGCGGGCGGGAGCGCATCTCTCGATCGTAGTGAGGCCATACGCTGGTGGCGTGACCACCAAGATCGCAGTTGTCGGGCTCGGGTACGTCGGGCTGTCCATCGCCGTGCTGCTGTCGCAGCACAACGACGTCGTCGGCCTCGAGATCGACGAGCGCAAGCTGCGCCTGCTCGAGCAGCGCAAGAGCCCCATCCACGACGCCGAGATCGAGCAGTTCCTCGGCCGCGACGACCTGCGGCTGGCGTTCACGAACGAGCCGGCCACGGCCTACGCCGACGCCGAGTTCGTCGTCATCGCCACCCCGACCGACTACGACGAGCAGACCAACTACTTCAACACCCGCACGGTCGAGAGCGTCATCGCCGACGTCACGAGGCTGGCACCCGAGGCGACGATGATCATCAAGTCGACGATCCCGGTCGGGTTCGTCCTCGACGCCCGTGCCCGTCTCGGCACCGACAACGTCCTGTTCTCGCCGGAGTTCCTGCGCGAGGGCAAGGCGCTGTACGACAACCTGCACCCCTCGCGCATCGTCGTCGGCGAGCAGAGCGACCGCGCCCAGCGCTTCGCCGACCTGCTGATGGAGGGGGCCGCCGAGAAGGGCTGCCCCGTGCTGCTGACCGAGCCGACGGAGGCCGAGGCGATCAAGCTGTTCGCCAACACCTACCTCGCGATGCGCGTCGCCTACTTCAACGAGCTCGACTCGTTCGCGATCAGCCACGGCCTGTCGTCTCGGCAGATCATCGACGGCGTCGGCCTCGACCCCCGCATCGGCACGCACTACAACAACCCGTCGTTCGGCTACGGGGGCTACTGCCTGCCCAAGGACACCAAGCAGCTGCTGGCCAACTACCAGGACGTGCCGCAGACGCTGATCAGCGCGATCGTCGACGCCAACAGCACCCGCAAGGACTTCATCGCCACCGACATCCTGAGTCGCGGCCCGCGGGTCGTCGGCATCCACCGCCTCATCATGAAGTCGGGATCCGACAACTTCCGCGCCAGCAGCGTGCAGGGCATCATGAAGCGGCTCAAGGCCAAGGGCATCGAGGTCGTCCTCTACGAGCCCGAGCTCGCCGACGACGAGTTCTTCCACTCTCGCGTCATCCGCGACCTCGACGAGTTCAAGCAGCTGTCCGACGTGATCGTGGCCAACCGCCGCGTGGACGAGCTCGAGGACGTGCGCGACCGCGTCTACACGCGCGACCTCTTCGGCTCCGACTAGCCTCCGTCAGCGGTCCGGGGTCGCCGGGATGCGGCAGGATGCCGACATGCGCGTCCATCACCTCAGCTGCGGCTCGTTCGCCGCGCCCCTGACCCGCCACCTCGTGTGTCACGTCCTGCTGTGCGAGACCGACGACGGCCTGGTGCTCGTCGACACCGGTCTGGGCCTCGACGACTACGCCGACCCGAGGACGCGAATGGGTCCGTCCCGCCATGTCCTGAAGCCGGTCATGGACCCCTCCGCCGCGGCGGTGCTCCAGCTGCAGGCTCGCGGGTTCGCGGCCGCCGACGTCACCGACATCGTCCTGACCCACCTCGACTTCGACCACGTCGGCGGGCTGTCGGACTTTCCGCACGCAACGGTCCACACCACGGCCGATGAGCACGCGGCCGCCATCACGTCGCCGGACGCACTCGACCGGCGCCGTTACCGCCCGGCGGCCTGGGCCCACGGCCCCGCTTGGCAGCTGCACGCTGGACGAGGCGACGAGTGGCGGGCCGGACTGACCGGCCACGAGGTGCTGCCGGGCATCACACTCGTGCCGATGCCAGGTCACTCCCGTGGGCACGCGGCCGTAGCCGTCGACACCCGCGACGGGGGGACGCTCGTCCACGCGGGTGACGCGGCGTTCGATGCCGCGTCGTACGCCGATCGTGCACCCTCGGGCGCGGCGCTCTCGCCGGCCCGCGCGCTACGGACGTTCGAGCAGCTCGTGGGTCGCGATCGCGCGGCGATCGCTCGCAACCACCGAGTGCTGCGCGAGCTCGACGGCACCGACGGCGTCACCGTGATTCCGGCTCACGACCCACGCATCTTCGAGGACGTCAGCGCTGCGGCGACGTAGGTGAATCGTGTGCCCGGGCATCGCTTGCCCGACGATCGACATCGGCGGTCCCGTCCCGGTCACACTCGCCCAGCAGCCGGACATTACTGAGCATGAAGTCATCAGCCGAGCTCTTCACGGAGTGCTGGCACACAGACGGTCCGCGCGTCTTGGCCTATGCCCGCCGACACATCGGCGACGACCTGGCCCATGACGTCGTCGCCGACACCTTCTTGGTTGCTTGGCGACGATGGGACACCGTGCCGGAGCCGCGCATCGGGTGGCTCATCGCAACAGCCAGGGGCGTGATGAGAAACCGTCAGCGGACGATCAACCGCCACCGCGCGCTGGCCGACCGGATCGCGCGACTCGACCAGGCCGCATCCCACGACGTCTCGGAGTCGGCGGTCGGACGACAAGAGGCGCTCGCCCGGCTGGGCGCACTGAGCGAGCAGCATCGCGAGGCAGTGCTGCTGACGAGCTGGGACGGACTCAACGCCGTGGAAGCCAGCGCGGCCCTGGGCATCCGCCCGGCAGCCTTCCGGCGACGGCTGAGTCGCGCTCGAGCGGTTCTCGCGGACAGCCCGGGCCCGGACGCAGCTCAGCCCCACGACCCACCGGCGACTCGATCGACACAGGAGCTCTCATGACGACTGACACACGATTCGTGGACGACCTTCGCCCGGAGGTGCGGCCATTCGATCCAGAGTGGTCGGCAGAGACGCTCACGGCGATCCTCGCGGAACCAGCCGCCGAGCCGCGGATCGTGCGTCCTCGCCGGCTCGTCCTGATCACGCTCCCGATCGCGGCTGCGCTGGCGCTCGCCGCCGTCATCGCCCCGTCCCTGCTGGGCGACGACAGGGGTGGGCAGGGCGCCAGCGCGGCGGCGACGGAGGTCCTGACGAAGGCCGCGGGTGCGCTGGAGAGCCAGATCCCGGCCAAGGGCCAGTACCTCAACGTCAAGCACGTCGACCGCTTCTGGGTCGACGGCAAGGAGCAACCCAACCGCGGGAGCTTCGAGGACTGGGTGCCGGGTGACCGGTCGATGCCGATGATCGAGCAGACCACCGAGGACGGACGGATCACCGACACCACGCCTCAGCCCCTCGACGAGTACGACCGGCCCTACTACACCGAGTACCCCACCGATCCTCGCGAGCTGCTCGACGCGCTCGACAGGGCCGCGGTGGAGCCGCCGCAGGACTCAGACACGGGCGACCGGGCGAAGAACATCTGGGACCAGGCGTTTCGAGAGCTCCAGGGAGCTGCTGTGCCCGTGGAGTTCAAGGCCGCGATCCTGCGGGCACTGACCAAGGTTCCGGGTGTGACGGCGGTGCCGACGACGAACTCGGTGGGTGACCTGCGGGGCACGGCACTGATCTTCAAGAAGGAGCCGCTGGCCTTCGTCTTCGACCAGGACAGCGGGGTCTTCCTCGGCATGTCCATCGGCATCGACAACCCGAACGCCCCCAGCATCAGCAACCAGACGACCTTGGCGCTGGTGACCACGATCGTCGAATCGGCGCCGACACCGGACTACGAACTGGAGGAGTGAGCGACCCGATCGGTCGATCTGCTGGGCGGGTTGTCGGCCACGGCCACGGTGCCGCGTCGGGGCGAGGACGTCAGTGACGTCCGACGGCGCGGGGCGTCGTCGACTGCTGCGAGGGCTTCGACGCGGACGCCTGCTTCTTGTCCTTCAGGCCCCAGTCGGCCCGGATGGTCGCCACGACGGTCTCGAACTCCTCGATGAGGCGCTTCTTCTCAGCTTCGTACGTCATGGCGTTCCCTCCGATGGCTACGACCACGGTAGGCCATGGGGGGCGCATCTGCGCACGTGGACAGGCTGAAGTCGTCGACCGGCGACCTTCATCACCCGGATCGACGATTCGGCTCCGCGCGACCTTCTCATCCGCGAAGATGTCGTGTCGACCTTTCGACAGGCTCAAGGGGCGGTGAGTCTCGGTTCAGCTCAAGGGGCAAGCAGTGGGACAGACCGGACGTCAGATGCGCCAGCGCACCGTCAAGCAGATGAAGAACGGCAGCGTCAAGAAGGGCAAGGCCCGTCCGGAGCCGTCGCGCGGCGCCAAGCTGCGGTACTGGTTCGACGGCACCATGGCCCGGGGCACGTCGGCCCTCGTGGCGTGGCTCGCGGTCGTGACGCTGGCGTTGATCGTGGTGTTCACCGTCATCGTGCAGGTCACCGGCATGGAGCCCGGATCGGCCAACGCCAAGGGCGGCTTCTTCGGGCAGATGCTCGCCACCCTGTTCCACGCCCTCGACCCGGGCACGGTCGCCGGAGACTCCGGCACGTGGCGCTTCATCGCGACGATGCTGGTGCTGACCGTGGCCGGACTGTTCATCGTCAGCGCCTTGATCGGCGTGATCGCCACGGGCATCGACGACAAGCTGGCCGAGCTGCGTCGCGGCCGGTCGCTCGTCATCGAGAAGGACCACACGGTCATCCTCGGCTGGTCCGACTCGGTGTTCGCGATCGTGCGCGAGCTGTCGATCGCCAACGAGAGCCGCAAGCGTCCGGCCGTCGTGATCCTCGCCGAGCAGGACAAGGTCGAGATGGAGGAGGCGATCCGCGAGAAGGTCGCCGACCTGCGCGGCACCCGCGTGGTCTGCCGCACCGGCTCGGCGCTCGACCTCGGCGACCTCGCGCTGACCAACCACGCGTCGGCCCGCTCGATCATCGTCCTGTCGCCCGGTGGTGACGAGCCCGACAGCGAGGTCATCAAGACCCTGCTGGCGCTGACGCACCAGGGCGACGGACCGCACATCGTCGCGGAGATCCAGGATCCGCAGAACCTCGAGGCGGCTCGTCTCGTCGGCGGCGATCGCGTCGTCATCGTCGACAAGCGCGAGACGATCGCCCGGCTCATCGTGCAGACGTCCCGCCAGTCGGGCGCCGCGGCGGTCTACACCGAGCTGTTCGACTTCGACGGCGACGAGATCTACTTCCACTCCGACGCGTCCTTGCGCGGCGGCACCTTCGCCGAGGCTGTCGCGGCGTACGAGACCGCGTCCGTCATCGGTCTGGTCTCGTCCGGCGGCTACGTCGAGCTCAACCCGGCGATGGACACCGTCGTCGGCGACAGCGAGCTCGTCGTCGTGGCCGAGGACGACTCGGTGCTCGCCGGCGCCGCACGCAGCGCCGCGGCGGTCGACCAGGCGCGGATCAACACCGCACCGGTCGCGGCGGAGGCGACCTCGAGGGTGCTGATGCTGGGCTGGAACGAGCGGGCCGCCACGGTCGTTCGCGAGCTCGACGAGTACGCGCAGGAGGGGTCGACGCTCGAGATCCTGACCGAGCTCGGCACCCCGGACGTGCCGACGCTGGCCAACCTGTCGGTCACCACCTCGCACGGACGTACGTCCGACCGGGCCACGCTCGACCGCTACGACATCGCGGGCTACGACCAGATCATCGTGCTCTGCTACTCCGACCAGCTGCCGGTGCAGCGCGCCGACGCCCGCACCCTCGTCACCCTGCTGCACCTGCGCGAGATCGTGGGCGACCGGGCCAAGGGGGAGCGCCCCTCCGTCGTCAGCGAGATGCTCGACGACCGCAACCGCGCGCTGGCCCAGGTGGCCCACGTCGACGACGTCATCGTCAGCGACGAGATCCTCAGCCTGATCCTGTCGCAGCTGTCGGAGAACGACCGCCTCGAGGCCGTCTTCCAAGACCTGCTCGACGCCGACGGCGCCGAGATCTACCTGCGGCCCGTGCGCGACTACGTGCTCGAGGGCGAGCCGGTCATGTACGCGACGGTCGTCGCTGCTGCGGCGCGACGTGGCGAGACCGCCCTCGGCTACCGGGTCTCGGCCGAGTCGGACGACGCGTCGGCCGGCTTCGGGGTCTACGTCAACCCGGCCAAGTCGGCGATGTTCGCGGTCGAGCCGGCCGACCGGGTCGTGGTGCTCGCCGAGAGCTGACGATGATGGACATGGTGGGCAGGCGTCGCCCCTTCGCAACGGCGATCCTGACGACGGCGGCACTCCTGATGTCGTTGGCGTCGATGTCGCCGGTTGCTGCCGAGGACTCGAGGAGCACGGCTGAATTGGGCGGATCGGCGTCGTGGTGCGCCGACGTGCTCGTGGTGGCAGCCCGTGGATCCGGGGAGGAGACGGGATTCGGCGGGCCCATGGGGCAGTGGGTTGATGCTCTCAAGTCGTCGCTGGCGGGCACTCGCACGGCCCGCTACGTGGCTCTCGACTACCCGGCCAAGGCCATGTCGGTGCTGGCAGGCGACTTCCTCGGGATCTACACGCCTGCAGGCTCCTCGTGGGAGTACCTCGACAGCATCGACGCGGGGGTCGATGCGCTCGTCGAGGTGCTGAGCTCGTCCGAGCGCAACTGTCCGAACGAAAAGTGGGTGGTGGGTGGCTACTCCCAGGGGGCGTTGGTCGTCCACCAGGCGCTGGCCAGGTTCACCGATACCAAGCGCTACGCAGGGTCTCGCGGGTGGAGCCGACTACGAGATCACTGCGTACACCGGCGAGAGCAACGACGATGGAGAGAGTCTGTTCGATGCCCCGTACGCGACTTCGACGTTCATGCTCCCGGAGAAGGCGCGTCTTGACGCCAGCCCCATCACCGTGTGGAGAAAGGTGCCGTCGACCTTCGTCACGCAACCCATCCTGACCGGTAGACCGGTCGTCGGCGAACGAATCGAGGTCGTTGGCGGGAGCACGTCACCCAGCGATGCCCCCTGCCGCTATCGGTGGTTTCGCGACGACACGGAGATCAACCCCTACGGCTACCCAGACAAGTACATGTATCTCTGGCCGGAAGACGTCGGCCACCGGATCGCGGTCAAGGTCGTCTGTGGCGCGGATGGCAAGCGCCTCGGTGCGAGGGCGTCCCTCACCACCGCGGAGTCGGTGACGGACGCTCCTGTGCATCCGTCGATCGAGCAGATGAGTCCGCCCGTCGTCACGGGCTCGTTGAAGGTCGGCTCGACGCTGACCGTAGCGGGCGGAACGTTCAGCCCTGCGGATGTCTCGATCTCCACCGTCTGGTTGCGGGACGGTCGGCCGATCTCGGAGGATTCCAGCCATCCGCGACGGCGCTGCGCTACCAGTGGTATCGCGGCAGCGTCAGGATTCGAGCTGCCACCCGGTCGACGTACAAGGTGCGTAGCGCAGACAGGGGGCGTCTGGTCAGGTTGGTCGTCACCGGCCGCCGCGACGGCCATTCAGCGGGGACCGTCAGCACCGGTTGGGTGAGAGTTCGTCGCTGAAACCACGTCGTTGCGACCCCAGGCCGACGACTGGCCGCGCGCCCGAATTCATTGACAGGCTGGAGCGTTGTCGAGCGTGAGTCGTCCCACGTTCGGTGGGATCGGGAACACGGCGCCGCTTAACATGGTTGCAGCAAGCAATCGCCTCTATGAGGCCGTTCCACGCTGCCGCCCGCTTCCGAAAGACACATCTGTGCCCTCCACCGCTCGTCGCACCCACTACTGGGTGACGTTCGCCGTCCTGTCCGTCTCCGTCGCGTCGTACACGCTGATGCAGTCGCTGACCATCCCCGTGCTGTCCGAGCTCGAGACCGAGTTCAACACCGACCAGAACACCGTCACCTGGTTGCTCACCGGCTACCTGCTGTCGGCGTCGATCTTCACGCCGATCATGGGTCGCCTCGGCGACGCCTACGGCAAGCAGCGACTGCTCGTGATCTCGCTCGCCGCGCTGGCGATCGGCTCGCTCGCCGCGGCGCTCGCGCCCAGCATCGGCCTGCTCATCGCGGCCCGCGTCGTCCAGGGCGTCGGCGGCGGCGTGCTGCCGCTCGCGTTCGGCATCATCCGCGACGAGTTCCCGCGCGACAAGATCGGCGGCGCCGTCAGCATCGTCTCGTCGCTGCTGGCCGTCGGCTTCGGCGCCGGCATCGTGCTCGCCGGGCCGCTGTCGTCCGCCCTCGGCTTCCGTTGGCTGTTCTGGCTGCCCTTCATCGTCACCGCCGTCGCGGCCGTCGTCGCCGCGATCGTCGTGCCGGAGTCGCCTGTCCGCACACCGGGACGTATCGCGGTCCTGCCCGCTCTGCTGCTGTCCGCGTGGCTCGTCGCCCTGCTGCTGTCGCTCAGCCAGGCACCCCAGTGGGGCTGGGGCGATGCCAAGACCATCGGCCTGCTGGTCGCCGCCGCCGTGCTCGCCGTCGCCTGGGTGCGTGTCGAGCTGGTCGTCGACGTGCCGCTGATCGACATGAAGATGATGCGCCTGCCCGGCGTGTGGACGACCAACCTCGTCGCCCTGCTGCTCGGTGTCGGCATGTACGCCTCGTTCGGCTTCATCCCGCAGTTCAACCAGACGCCCAGCGCCAACGGCTACGGCTTCGGCTCGTCCATCACCGAGTCGGGCATGATCCTGCTGCCGTCGGCGATCATGAGCTTCCTGACCGGTCTGGTCGCCGCCCCGATCGCGCGGCACATCGGTCCCAAGACCGTGGTCGTGTTCGGCTCGGTGCTGGGTGCTGTCGGCATGTTCATGATGGCCGGCTGGCACGCCGAGCCGTGGCAGGTCGCGGCGTCCAACGCCGTCACCGGCACCGGCATCGGCCTGGCGTTCGCCTGCCTCGCAGGGCTCATCGTCGCTGCCGTCACGCCCGAGCAGACCGGCGTGGCCAGCGGCATGAACGCCAACATCCGCACCATCGGCGGATCCATCGGCACCGCGGTCATGGCCAGCATCGTCACGGCGCACTTCCTGCCCAGCGGCTTCCCGAAGGAGGTCGGCTACACGGCCGGCTTCGTCGTGCTGGGCGTCGCGCTGCTCGCCGCCGCTGCCGCTGGTCTCGCCATCCCGTCGATGTCTGAGAAGGCCATCGAGGACAAGCTCGAGCAGGAGCGCATCGACCGCGAGCTCGCGGTCATGAGCGCCTGACACCTGTGTCCGTTCCCAGGTCTGGAGGCGCCCGGACGACCGTCGCCGTGCTGGCGCTCGGCACGGGCGCGTTCGGTCTGCTGCAGTCGTTGATCGTCCCGGTGCTGTCGCAGGTGCAGGAGCGCTTCGACACCGACCAGTCGACCGTCACGTGGGTGCTGACGGCGTACCTGTTGTCCGCAGCGGTCGCCACGCCGTTGATCGGCCGTATCGGCGACGCGGTCGGCAAGCAACGGATGCTCGTCGTGACGCTGTCGTTGCTCGCGGTCGGCTCGGCGATGGCGGCGGTGGCTCCCACCATCGAGTGGATGATCGTCGCGCGGGTGGTGCAGGGCCTCGGTGGCGGCGTGCTGCCGCTGGCGTTCGGCATCGTCCGCGACGAGGTCGCGCCCGAGCGGTCGGGCACGGCCGTGGGGCTGCTGGCCTCGCTGGTGTCGGCGGCGTTCGGCATCGGCATCGTGCTGGCCGGGCCGATCGTCGACGGGCTCGGCTACCCGTGGCTGTTCTGGCTGCCCGCGATCGCCACCGCGGTGGCGGCGGTCGGTGCGGTGCTGTTCGTCCCGGAGTCGCCGGTGCGCTCGAGCGGACGCATCAGCGTGCTGCCGGCGGTGCTGCTGTCGGGTTGGCTCGTCGCACTGCTGCTCGCGGTCAGCGAGGGCAACGACCGCGGGTGGACGTCCGCGACGATCCTCGGTCTCTTCGGAGGCGCGGTCGTGCTGATCGTGGCGTGGGCCGTGTCCGAGCGACGCGCGGCCGTCCCCCTGATCGACCTCGACCTCATGCGCGAGCGCGGGGTGTGGACGTCCAACGTCGTCGCGTTCGTCGCCGGCTTCGGGACCTTCGCGTCGCTCGGCTTCCTGCCACAGCTGCTGCAGACGCCCGTGTCGTCCGGATACGGCTTCGGCGACACGATCTCGCAGTCCGGCTGGGTGCTGCTGCCGACGTCGGCGTCCGCGTTCGTGATGGGGTTCGTCGCGCCGAGGCTGGTCCGTCGCTTCACCGCACGCCGGGTCATCAGCGTCGGCGCCGCCGCCAATGCCCTGGCGTTCGGTGGTGTCGCGCTGTTCCACGACGAGTCGTGGCACGTGAGCGTGCTGATGGTGCTGCAAGGCGTCGGGCTGGGCTGCATCGTCTCGAGCCTGGCAGGCGTCGTGCTGGCCTCGGTGCCTCCGCACCAGACCGGCGTCGCGAGCGGCATGAACGCCAACATCCGGCTCATCGGCGGCTCGATGGGCGCCGCGATGATGGGCGGCATCATCACGGCGCGGACCGGCGCCGGCGGCTTCCCGCTCGAGGCCGGCTACCGCGACGGCTTCCTCGTGCTGGCCGCCGCTGCGCTCGTCGCGGTCGGGCTGGCCCTGCTGATCCCGCGGGTGCCCGGGCACACGTCGTCCCGCGCCCAGGTCGAGCCCGACGTGGGCGTCGCGCGGACGGTCTAGCGCTCGGCCAGCTCTTCGAGCAGGTCGATGAACCGTCGCGCCGGCTCGGCGCGGTCGCGTCCTAGGTAGTAGCCGGCGCGCTCGCGCCGTGCGCCGGCGAGCGGGTCCTTGCCCAGGGCGGCGTCGAGGGCGGCGTCGAGCTGCGTCAGGTGGCGATCGATCACGTAGGCGGCCTGAGCCGTGGGGTGCGCAGCGCGGAAGGCCTCGGGATCGTCGAACTGTGCGGCGTACATCACGAGCGGCTTGAGGCTGGCCATGAAGTCGACCACGATGCCCGAGACGTCCGAGACCATCGCGTCGACGGAGTTGAACGCCTCGACGAGCGGCCGCTCCATGGCCTCGACGCCGAAGCGGTGTGGACGTCCGGTGGCGCGCGTGTCGGCAGCGAGCAGGTCATTCACGCGCGCGATCATGGCCTCGGCCTCGGCGTGGTTCTGCCCCGCGAAGTGGCGGCGGAACACGACGGTGCACCCGCGGTCGAGCAGCGCCTGCACGAGCACGTCGGCCACCGCGAGCGACGAGACGTTGAGGGCGTCGTCGGCGTGCCGCCACGTGGGCGCGTAGAGCGCAGTCGGGTTGCGCGGCATCCGCGAGGCACCCGGCGCGATGCCCTCGGTCTGCGGACGTCCGATGACGCGGATCTTCTCGGCCGGCACGTCGAGGCCCGCGGCGGCGAACCGGTCGATCGCGGCCTGGCCCGCGACCGCGACGAGGTCGTACGCGAGCACGCGCTCGGAGGCGCTGAGCGGCTTGTCGCTGTCGCCATGGCCCAGGAAGACGTGCGTCGCGTCGGAGGCCTCGATGAACTCGGTGTTGCTCGCGGCGCCGTGCGGGTAGAGCGCGAGCGCGACGCTGGGCGGGATGTCGCCCTGGACGATCGGCGTCGTCGGGTACATCTCGGCCAGCTGCTCGAACAGGGCTCGGGATCGGGCGACGACGACCCACGGGATGCCCGTGCGCTCGATCCACGGCGACCACATGCCGATGTGGTGGCCGGCCTTGCCGGCGTAGGGCATCGCGATGCGGGGCTCGAAGGCGTCGACCGCGGCGCGGACCTCGGCGCACCCGCTGCGGTAGCGCCGGAAGATCGCGGTGATGAGCCCGAGCACGGCCAGGCCCAGGAAGGCGGCGGCGACCTGGAACGCCGGCTGGAGCACGATGGCCACGATCGTCAGCACGACCGACAGCGCGGCGGCCACGGCCCACACCCGGAAGCGGAACGGCGGTGTCGAGCGCACCCAGATCGGCTGCCCGGGGACGTGCGCTGCCAGCGGCGGCCGGGCGACGGCGCCGGAGCGGGCCAGCGGTGCGGTCGCCAGCCCAGCAGCGAGGATGACGAGGGCGACGACGATCACGAGGTCGACTCTAGGGTGCAGTCGACCTGGACGACGGTGTGACCGACGTCGCGGAGAGCCTCGGCCGATTCGCTGGTAGATTTCTCAGGTCGCCGATGATTGCTTGACGCAACTAAATATGGAGGATCCATGGCCGCGCAGAGACGCTCGCACTATCAGCTCACCTTCACGGTCCTGGCGGTGTCGGTGGCCTCCTTCGCGATGCTGCAGTCGCTCGTCACGCCCGTCCTGGCCGAGATCCAGGTCGATCTCAACACCGACCAGACGACCGTCACGTGGGTGCTGACGGCGTACCTCCTGTCGGCATCGGTCTTCACGCCGATCATCGGACGCATCGGCGACAAGGTCGGCAAGGAGCGGATGCTGGTCGTGTCGTTGGTCGGCCTGGCGATCGGCTCGCTGATCGCCGCGCTGGCGACCAGCATCGGGCCGATGATCGTGGCACGGGTCATCCAGGGAGTCGGCGGAGGCGTGCTGCCGCTGTCGTTCGGCATCATCCGTGACGAGTTCCCTGAGAAGAAGATCCCCGGCGCGGTCGGCATCATCGCGTCACTGGCGGCGGTCGGGGCAGGCGTCGGCATCGTGATCGCGGGCCCGATCGTCGATGCCCTCAGCTACCACTGGCTGTTCTGGCTTCCGATGGGCGTCACGATCGTCGCCGCGATCGCCGCCCACTTCGTCGTGCCGGAGTCCCCGGTCCGTACGGAGGGCAAGATCAGCGTCCAGCCGGCGGTGCTCCTGTCGGCCTGGCTCGTCTGCCTGCTGCTGGCGCTGAGCGAGGGGCACAGCTGGGGTTGGACGTCGGGACGGGTCGTGGGCCTGCTCGTCGCCGCAGTCGTGCTGGCGTTCGCCTGGATCCAGGTCGAGAACCGATCGGCGTCGCCGCTGATCGACATGACGATGATGCGTCTGCCCGCGGTCTGGACGACCAACCTCGTGGCCCTGCTGGTCGGGTTCTCGATGTACGCGTCCTTCGGCTTCCTCCCGCAGTTCACCCAGACGCCCGCGGCGAGCGGCTACGGCTTCGGCGCGACGATCACGGAGTCCGGTCTGATCCTCCTGCCCTCGTCCGTCACGATGTTCGTGGTCGGCCTGATGTCGGGGACGTTCGTCCGACTCATCGGGCCCAAGACCGTCGTCGTCATCGGCAGCCTCATCTCGTCCTCGTCGATGGCGCTGCTGGCCTTCGCGCACGACGAGAAGTGGGAGCTGTACCTCGCGACCGCGATCATGGGCGTCGGGGTGGGTCTCGTGTTCGCATGCCTGTCGAACCTCATCGTCGCGGCCGTCCCGCCCGAGCAGACCGGCGTGGCCAGTGGCATGAACGCCAACATCCGCACGATCGGCGGATCGATCGGTGCCGCCGTCATGGCCAGCATCGTGACCGCCTCGGTCTTCCCGAACGGGTTGCCGCGCGAGTCGGGGTACACCAACGGCTTCGCGGTGCTGGCCGGCGCGTTCGTCGTCGCGGCGCTCGTAGCCCTGCTGATCCCCCGGGTCTCGCGCGAGACCATCGAGGCCCATCTCGTCGACGAGCCCGAGCACGCCGAGCTCGGCATGGTCGCTGCGGGCACGTTGATCGGCGACAAGAGCGAGTAGGGGGAATGGGCGGGCTCGCCAGATGGTTGAATGTTGTATGACCAATGTCGGATTCCTGTCCTTCGGCCACTACCAGGCTGTTCCCGGATCACAGACGCGGACGGCGGGCGACGTCCTACGGCAGTCGATCGACCTGGCCGTCGCCGCCGAGGAGATCGGCATCGACGGCGCCTACTTTCGGGTGCACCACTTCGCCCGGCAGCTGGCGTCGCCGTTCCCGCTGCTGGCTGCGGTCGGCGCCCGCACGAGTCGCATCGAGATCGGCACCGGCGTCATCGACATGCGCTACGAGAACCCGCTCGCGATGGCCGAGGACGCCGCCGCGGCCGACCTGATCAGCGGTGGACGACTCGAGCTCGGCATCAGCCGGGGATCACCCGAGACGGCGCTGCGCGGCTACGAGTCGTTCGGCCACGTGCCGCCCGAGGGCATGTCGGACGCCGACATGGCTCGCGCGCACGCAGGGCTCTTCCGGGCCGCGATCGCCGGCGCGGGCGTCGCCGACTCGGACCCGCGGATGACCGGTCAGTCGGTGCGCCTGCCGGTGATGCCGCAGGCGCCTGGCCTGTCCGACCGCATCTGGTGGGGAGCCGGCACGCGTGCGACGGGGGAGTGGGCTGCGCGTGAGGGCATGAACCTCATGAGCTCGACCCTGCTCACCGAGGACACCGGCGTTCCGT